>CAZOQD010000043.1:0-6510 GCA_964581925.1 Candidatus Woesearchaeota archaeon | reverse complement strand
TCCAATCCCAACATTACTTGAATTAACAAACATAGTTCCATTTCCTAAATAAACATCTCCACTTAAATTACTAATCCCAATTACATTCAAGATATAATTCAAAACACTTGTTCCAATCCCAATCCTTTCAATATTACTAACATTATAATCATTAAAATCAACATTACTAGTAAAGGCAACTCCACTAACTGTCACATTTTTCGCACGAAACGAATTCCCAACGCTAGTCATATTAATCCTTGGACTCATAATCTCAACCTCAACCATAACTTCAACATAATACTGCTGAGAAAAATTAAGCCCAATTCCCTCAATTCTTTGTTGATAAACTCCATTAGCATCTGTAACAACTGACAAGTTCCCAGTTTCATAAAGAAAATTAATACCTGAAAGATTATCCCAAAAACTAAAATTCATAACAAAAGTCCCTGTTTGCGCTGCTCCACTCCCATCAGTCAACCGACCATTAACTGTAAAAGCATTTGGAGTATAAGCACTAATTGATCCTAAACCAACAATTATAATAGTTATTAAAAATATAAAATAAACTACAACTAAAACCTTCTTTTCATTTCTAACTCTATCTAAATTTACCAAATTTGTTTTGCCCATCTTATTTCTTCACCCCTCTAAAAGCATGTTCCTTAAGATTTTCAATAACAAGACTCTTAACAAATTCGGTTTTCTTTATTCCAAGCTCACTAGAGATCTTAGAGATCCATCTATCCATATCTTCAGAAACTGCAATTTTTATCTCCCCCATCTTATACCTCCTTATACACTAATAACTCACTAATCAGTGAGGAATTAATGACTTTTAAATCTTTTCTATAAACCAACATAAAAACTCCAATAATAAAAACAACTAGGATATCAAAAAAATACTTAATAAAACTTAAGAATGAAAACGTATGGCTCTGAGTTATAGTCCCTTTAAGTACAAAATCTCCAGTATTATTAATATAACTAACTAAATCATCAGTCCTATTTCTAAACTCAAGTTTAAATCCATACCCTGTCTGAATCGCAACAGACTCATAAGTGTTACCAAAAAGAAGCATATCTCCAGTACTATTAATCAGAGTCACAATATCATCACTTTTATTAGTCACAATAAACGAACCATATCCAGTCCGAAAACTAGTCTGAGATTGATATATTTTCCCATGCAAAAAGGCAGCTCCAGAAGAATCAATTGTAGCAACAATATCATCACTTTTATTATTAATGATAAAATCATTTCCAGAAGGGTCCATTATATAGTCAAACTCAATTCCACCAGTTATTGGATTATTACTCTCATTACTACTTCCATTCTCCCCACTCAAAAGAATCCTCAAATCAAAAACATCATAACTCTCATTAACATTCAAATTACTCAAATAAATTTTATGCCAACTCTCATTTAATACATTCTCAAACCTTGCAATCTCGCTATCATTATCCTTAGCATAAACTCCTATATCTCTACTAATATTATCTGAAGACCTAGCATAAATAGTAATATCATTCTCACGAGTTAAATTTCTCTCAAAAGTAACCCTAACATAATCACTAGTATTAATCACCTCACTAAAATTCCCATCCTTCTCACGAACATCTTCATAAATATTATTAATCAAACTCCTGTTACTATCCAAATGAACCGCTTTAGAGATCCTAATAAAAGTTGGATCTAAAATCAAGATATCTCCAATACTAACCACTCCATTATTATCCAGATCTTCATAATCCTCACCTATTACCATACTCGGAATAGGTATTTTGCCTAAGGTTATTTTTAGACTTTCTTCAATAACCTCTTCAATTTCTTCTTCAATAATCTCTATCCCCTCATTTCCATCACCAACTATTTCTGTATCTCCTAACTCTCCTATACTATCTTCAATTTCTCCAACATTGTCTTCTGAGTCTTCAATATTTTCATCTAATGTTTCTTCTTCAACCTCCTTGTCAACTTCATCTTCAAATATATCTTTATCTTCTTCTCCTTCGTCAACTACATTCCCAGTAATACCACTCTCATCAATTTCATCCTCTTCTATTACACCCTCATCTACCTCTTCTTCTACAATAACTTTATCAAGAATCTCGTTTTCAATAACTGATTCTTTTACATCAACACCTATAACTTCCACAACCTCTACCCCAACTTCACCCACATCACTAACCTCATCTAAAACCTCACTATCAGTAAAATCCCTCTGAATAAACACACTAACCGTATTCAAATACTCCAAATCCTCTACTCCTAAAGGCTCAATATCTATCTCACCAATCACGTTCCCTAAAAGAGTCCTAGTCAAACCAAACAGAATATTTATCACATTTCCAGCTATTGTTGTAGATTCTTCAGCTGGTTCAGGCTCTGATTTAAGCTTAACTTCCGGTTCTGGTTCAGAAGTAGATTTAGTTTCTGGTTCAACCTCCCCTTCCACATCTATCTCTTCTTCCTCAACCTCAACTTCATTCTTAACCTCCTCTTTTTCCCTCTTATCTTTCTTATCCTTTTCTTCTTTCCCCTTATCCTTTTCTTCATCTTTCCCTTTCCCTTCTTTCTCCCCCCCTTCAGTCTTGGTATCTCCTACATCTTCAGGGTCTGTTGATTCACTCTCTTCTTGAACTGTTTCACTTTCTTTCTCACTAGATTCACCTTCTTCTTCAGCTTCTTCTTCAATTTCTCCTACTTCTTCCTCTCTACTTCCAGATTCACTTTCTTCCTCCTCACCACCAGACTCCAATTCGTTATCATTGTCTAAGCTTTCAAGACCTTCTCCACCCACTTCCTTCACTTCATCTTCCTCTCCTTCCACTAGTTCCACATCTTCTTCTATTACTTCTCCAATATCACCTTCATCCTCAACTTCATCCTTCTCAACCACTTCATCTCCCATCTCCTCACTAATCAATTTCTCACCCCCAAACGGATTCCCAATACTAACTTTATACCCACTATCAACCAAATCCTTAAACGACAACAAGCTATCACCAATCACAAGCTCGTAATCATTCAAAACACTAATCTCTTTATCCGACGTAACATCAACCTTCGCCATAAAATTCAAATCCTTCAACTCAACCCTATAGTCCCACTTATAATTAACATTCTTTTCCCTTGCCCCAATCTCGTTCATCTCAATCTCAAACTCTTCATCCTCCAACTCAATCTTACTACTATCTTCAATTACATCAATACTCTCCTCACTTAATTCAACAACATTAGCTTTAACAACATCAACATCAACATCTTCAAAAGTTAAACTATTTCCTTCAACTACTTCTCCCTCAACAACATTGCCTGTAAGGTAACTAATTATCCCAAGTACTCTTCCCGTTGCTGAAACAACCCTTCCAGTAATCCCAGCAGGCTCACTTTCTTTATCAGTTTCTTTACCTTTCTTATCCTTTTTATCATCTTTTTCTTTCTTCTCTTTCTTCTCTATTTTATTTTTATCAGTAATTTCTTGATCTTCAACTTTTTCTTGTCCAGTTTCCTCAATTATTTCACTTTCAATTTCTCCATCTTCATCATTTTTAATATCTCTAATCTCATCTTCTTCAATTAGTCCCTCATTTTCAACTTCTACATCAATCTCATTGTCATTAACCTCCTCTTCTTCAACAATTTCTTCACTGACTTCTCCATCACTCACCTCTCCATCCAACTCATCATCACTCACCTCCCCTTCAACCACTCCCTCATCCAACCCCCCATTTCCACTAACCAACCCATCTTCAACAACACTAGTAACAACCTCCCCTTCTTCAACCACTCCTTCAGCAATCAACCTTTCACCAACCTCTTCAACAAACTTCTCGTAATCCAACAAGTCAAAGTAAAGCCTTAATCTACCTTCAACTCCAAAGTCCATCCTCTCATTCTTATTATCACCAACAACTAATTCTCCAAGTTTAGGGGCATTCTTTATCTCCAAATCTATCTCCTTATCAAAGCTTTCAACAACTAATTCATCACTACTAGATTCTATCACAAACCCCATTAGAGCAGAAAGGGGATTACTCAAAGTCCTACCGCTCTCACTAATCACATTCCTACTTATCACATTCCCTGTAAAACCATTCCCATCTAGCCCTAAATTCCCATCATAAATCATAAATGAACCCAAGATTAACGCCCAAAACATAACTATTCCAAGTAACAGCATCGCTACTCTAACTTTCCTTATCCTTTTACTAATTAGTTTCATTTTTTACCCCCTTTCTGATCTTTTCCTAGCCAATAATGTAATTTGGCTATACCTACAGGTCTGATTCTGATTGATTTTTCCCCTTTAAGTTCTGCTAATGCGACAGCAACTGTGTTTCTAGAAATTTTTAGAAAATCTCTTAGTAGCCACTTATGATTGTCAATTCTTAATAGCTTTTTATTTAACTTTAAGTTTCTTATAATTTTAGGATATAAAGCTAGTGCTTTTATTTTCTCTTGAAACTGATTTTTATTTAATTTGCTAATAGTTCTTCCAGTTATCATTGGATAAACCTCAAACAAACTATTATTAATTTTATTTAATAAGTAATTGTAGATTTGCTTTATTTTATTGATTTGATAGTTTCTGATTGTTTTAGCCTTATCATCTAATAAAGCAGATTTTTCCTTGACCCAAGTTTTTACTTGGATAACTTTGTTATTATCTAGCCAACTTAGTTTTTCTTTTAAGTATTGTGTTGTTTTCTCATAATTGGTAGGATCTTCTTTTTTGATAATTCTAAACTGTTCGCTTGATACAGCTACTCCGTCTGGATAGGCAAGTTTTAGAGATAAGATGTAATCTCCTGCAGGGATGTTGATTGTGATAAATTCTTTTGTGTAATTTAGTTTATCTTCGATTAGGAATGTATCGCTTTGAGTTAGGAGGGTATTGCCTTCAAGATCTTTAATTATATATTCGGCTGTAACATCAAATCTGATATTATCTACGACTGGAATTAGTGTTATTTCGCTTTTTAGATTGGTTCCAATTTCAAGTAAATTCAGTGAATTCTTGATGTTGATAAAAACGTCGAACAAGATTGCATCATCAGAAATAACATCTAATATTATTGGGATTTCGTTTCCTAAAATGTATACCGTTCCAGTGTATGTTCCTGGTTTTCTTGGAGCTACTAATCTGAACTCAAATATTTTTCTTTCGTTGGGTAGTAGTCTGAAAGTAGGTTCTTGATCGGTGTCGAAAATATTTTCAAGTCCTTGGATGTCTACGTTGATGTTTAGTCCGTAGTCTTTTTGGTTGTGTATTTCTATTTGTCTTTCAGATATTGTATTAATTATACTTTTTACTTTTATCTCGCTTGGAGTGATTATTACCCTGTCTTCGGTTCCGGTTATTTTTCTTCTTCCTGGTGCTGCTACTGAGCTTGATCCTCCGGTTCCTCCGGTTCCGCCGGTGTTTGTTGGAGGGTTGTTTACTATGAAGGATCTGATTGAGCTGTTTCCAGTGTTGATTGTTACATCTGTGCAGTTTATGTTCCAGTTGTATGTTTTGGGTGTGAATGATTTTGTGAATTTTAGATTTGATGTTGTGTTTACGTCGGTGCCGTTGCTTGTTAATTCTAAAGTGTTGTCGATTATTAAACTGCAATTGATTAAGTTGTCGTCGGTTACGTTGTATGTGAAGTCTATTTCTTGTAGGCTGGAGGTGTAGATTGTGTTGGTTTCTGGTTCTATTAAGTTTATTGTTGGGTTTGTTGTGTCTATTTCTAGGTTTCTTATTGAGGTGAAGTTGTAGTTTTTTGATGTGTCTAGGATGTCGGCGAAGAAGTGGTAGTTGCCGTCGACTAGGCCTGTCCAGTTTATTGATAGGGTTTCTGTTGCGAAGGTTGTGTGGTTTATGGAGGAGCGGTTGTAGAGTTGTTGGATTTCTGTGGCAGATAGTGAGCGGTTGAAGATCATGACTTCGTCTAGGGAACCGTTCCAGATATCATTATTAACACCACTGATTCTATGTCCAATTGCAAATTTATTAGTAGAAGAAGTATCCAAAATAGCAGGAAAACTTCCACCTATACCCACTGAAGAACCATCTATATAGAATGAACCATTCGTTCCATTTCTTATTACAACTATATGGTGCCAATCAGTATCATCAAATACATCTGTTAAAGTATGTAAATGAACATATGAACCTCCTGTTTGAGCTTGTAAACTAATTCCCTTGCCAGCCATATCTGATCCATCTGTTGCATGTCTTCTTATCTGCCAAACAGGATTTACACCTGAATCTTGATAACTTACCAATTTATCTGTATCGTCGCCTGTACTACTTGCTTTTGCCCAAAGAGAAACTGAAAAATTGATGATTTGAAAATTAAGGTCTGATGAAACAATATAAACATAATCATCCTTCCCATCGAACACCCAAGTACTTCCTAACTTGCCTCCACTTTCATTCCAAACCGCTGAACCATTTACATACCCATCATTCCCCTCCCCACTCACATCCACCACATAACTCGTATCATTGATAGTTGTATTCCTATCCATCGGCCAAT
>CAZOQD010000042.1:0-6556 GCA_964581925.1 Candidatus Woesearchaeota archaeon | reverse complement strand
GGGGGGGGGGTGCAAAAAAATTAAAATAAAAAAAAAAAAAAAAAAAAAAAAAAAAAAAAAAAATAAGGTTTTTTTTTATAAAAATTATTTTTTTTATAATTTTTTTTTGGTTTTTTTTTTTTGGTTTTGGTTTTTTCTTTTTTTTTATTTTTATTTTTTTTATTTTTAACTTTTTTTTTAGAATTATTTTATTCATGAATAGATTTATTCCTACAACCCCTTAACCATATAAACCCCTTCTTCACCCAACTCATACCCCAACTTCCTATAATATTCCCTAACTCCAACTCCCGAAATAACCGCAATCCTCCCAAACCCATTCTCCTTACTAATCCTCTCAGCCTCCTTCATCAACTTTTTCCCAATCCCAACATGCTGCCCCTCACTACCCTTTTCACCTATCGAAAGCGCCTTCCCATAAACATGAACCTCCCTAACTATGCTCGCACCATTTAACCCTTCCATAAAACCATCATCTGAAAACCGCAACCGCAACAACCCAAACAAAACATCATCCTTATTCACAAACTCCAAAAAAAACTCCTTCCCATCACTAGCCTCATACTCACTAACCTTCAACTTTATAGAATTATCTATCACCTTATAATATTGCCTATTAAATCCCAACTCCCTCATTCTAATCTCATTAATCTTCTCATTTCCAGCCCTAAGATTCTTCTCAACATCCCGCCTAATATCTATCCTAGTAATCCCACTAACCAATTTATCCGGAGCAATCTCTCTCATTATCCTCATAGTCCTACAATAATTAGGAATCATCTTAGTCATCTCTTCCAATATCTCTCTAGTCTCATCCTCATCATAAGGCTTAAACCCAATAAACTCATGACTTTTAGCCAACGGACTATCCTCGATAACTTGACAAGGATATATTTTCAACTGATCCGGCTTATAATCCTCATTATCAAAAATCTCTTTAAACAACCTCAAATCCTTAGCCCGATTACTATAAGGCAAACCCGGCATAACATGATATCCAACCTTAAACCCACTATCCTTCAACCTCTTAGTAGCCTCAACAACCTCGCGAACAGTATGACCTCTATTCGTCTTCTTATACAATTCATCATCAGGCATCTGCACCCCAATCTCAACCCGAGTACACCCATACCTCAACATCTCACGGATCTCTCTTTCCGAACAATTATCCGGCCTATTCTCAATACAAAGCGCAACACACCGATGACGAGCATTCTCATTAATCCTCTTAGCCTCCTCCAAACTCTTACTAGTACACCCATTCATCGCATCATAACACTTCTTAATAAAATTCTCCCTATAACCCTCAGGATACTGCAAAAAAGTCCCCCCCAATATTATCAACTCTATCTTATCCGTAGGATGATTCATTACCGAAAAAGCTTTCAACCTAACCTTAACTTGCTCAAACGGATCATAATCCAACATCATCCCCCTCATCACCGCAGGACTCTTATCAGTATAACTCTGCGGAACCTTCTCCCCCCCAGGACAATAAACACAAGTCCCATGATCACACTTCCTCGGCTCAACCACAACCGTCAACGGCGTAACTCCTGCCAAAGTTTTCGATGGCTTCCTTATCTCTCCAGGTTCTGGTATTTTCATCTTCCCTTAATATAAAATCGAGAATAGGCGTATTTATAAAGTAAACTATTTAATCTAAAAAATTCTCATAAAAATCCTTCAATTAATAAAACATAAAACCTATCCACACCAAAAACTTTATATATTTTGTTTAACATGTTTAACAAAATGACAAATACATTTATAGGAGTAAGAGAAGTCAATGAAGAAACATTTCGTAAGTTTCGTGCGAGAGCAATCCAAGAAAAAATGAAACTCGGCATCGCATTAACAATAGCCATGCAGAAATATCTCAATGAAAAAGAACAAGGACAAGAAAAAAAAGGAATCAAAGCATTAATGCAATTAAAACCATTCGACTTTGGCCCAGAAAATGAAAACCTCAGTAGTGAAATAGACAAAACCCTATACGGAAAAGAAAATGATCTTTCTTGATAGCAGTGTTATTATTGCATATTATAATGAAAAAGACAAACATCACAACAGAGCAGTAAAAATAATTAAAACAATCTCATCAGGAAAAGAAGATATCATAATAAATGAAAATATTTTTAATGAGTGTGTAACCGTACTCTTCTTAAGATTAAGAGATCTCCAAAAAGTTATTACCATAGGTGAAACCCTAAAAAAAGTTCCAACGTTAATGAACAACACTAATTTATTCAACAAAACATGGGAGACATTCAAAAATCAAAAAGACACAAAACTAAGTTTTACTAACTGCTCTATTATCGCTACAATGATACAAGAAAGAATACTCAGCCTAGCAACATTCGATCAAGATTTTTCAAAGATAAAAGATATAAAGATTATCAACTAGAAAATCAAAATGCAACCATCACCAACTACAAAGATCATAAGCAAAGAAGATTACGAACTTACAAACAAAAAGCCAACCCAAGAAAAAGTCTGGGACAACATAGCCAAACCCTGGAAAACCTACGTAGTAAAACAAATCCCGGCAGTAAAGGATTTCTTAAAAAACAAAAAAGGCAAAATAATCGATCTAGGCTGCGGAACCGGAAGAAACATGATCCCAAACAAAAACATAACTTACTACGGAATAGACTTCTCCAAAAACCAATTAATCCAAGCCAAAAAACACATCAAACTAAACAACATAAAAGCTAAACTATTCAAATCAAAAGCCCAAGACCTAAAAAAAATAAAAGACAACACATTCGACCACGGACTTTTCATCGCCTCACTCCATTGCATAGAAACCAAAGAAAACAGAAAAAAAGCCCTAGAAGAATTCCATAGAGTACTAAAACCAAAAGCCAAAGCAATCCTAACAACCTGGAATTCTACCGACAAAAGATTCAAACACATAAAAAACAAGGGATCTATCTACATGTCTTGGAGAGAACACAACATACCTCACATGAGATATTACTATCTCTACAAAAAACAAGAACTAACCAACTTAATAAAGTCAGTAGGATTCAAAATCCTCTCATTTAAAACCCACGAAGAAAAAAACGATCAAATAGTAGACAGATTCACAAAGAAAAACTACATCTTAATTCTAGAAAAAAATAAACAATAACTATTTCTATACAATAATCCTTATATATTAAAACCTAATATAATATTTGCAATGGTAACTTATATAACCAGCAATGGAGCAGAATATACTAGACCAATAAACAAAGATGATAATTGGACTGTTAAGGAAGGGAGAGGAGAAACTAATCAAATAAATCCAAAAAATATTTGTTACGTACCTCCAAAAGATAAACATAAAGCATGTATAAGTTTAGCAGATATATTAAAAAATAATAAAAATGAAAGCAGTTTGATAGAGTTCATTAAAGACCATGATGATGCAGATGCGATTATTCCTGAAGGATATCTATTTATGTATAAAGAAAAAGCAAAAGGACGACGCCATATAACTCATATTAAAATAGAAACAATAACTCAATAATCCCTAAACACCCTACCTACCCACAATCTCCTTAACCAACCCACCAACACTCAACAACTTCTCCTTCCCACTATTCATGTTCTTCAATTTAAACTTCTTTTTCTTAACTTCCTCACTCCCAACAAACACCACCAAAGGAATTCCCAAAGAGTTAGCATAATCCAACCCTTTACTCGGCTTCCCATAAAAAACCGAACACGGAACATCATTATCACGAATCTTCCCAGCCAATTCAATACTCTCCTTATCCTCACCCAAACTTATAACCAAAACTTTCTTAACCTCATCACCAATCCCCGAAACCAATGTCAATCTATCAAGCCCAAACGAAATCCCCGTCGATTGTATCCCGTTTATCATATAACTACCGCCTGCAGTAATCGTCTCTTTAACTTTACTCTTCACCTCAAAAATACTCCCATTATAATAACTCAACCCTCGAGCCAAAAACGGAACAAAATTAATCTTAAACCCATAATTCTTACACAACCTCTCCAATAACAATATCTCACCATAAGACTTAAACTTCCTAAAATACGACCTAGGTTTTTTCAGAATCCCAATTACCTTTTCCGCATTATATCTTTTCAAGTTAGCCCGAATTTCCTTTTCATCCAACTTATCCAACTTATCAATCTCCCTAATCACCTCAACCCTATCATCCACGTCAACCCCAGCACTATCCAAAATCTCGTTCAACAATTTTTTATTATTAAAATTAATAGTAAAATCAATTCCCAATTTCTTCAGTATCTCGCTAGTAGCCTTAAGAACCTCAGCTTCATCCCTAACATCACTCCCTACCACATCAATATCACACTGAGTAAACTGCCTCCACCGATTCCCACCAACCGGCTCATCACGAAAAACAGGCCCCATTTGATACCTCTTATAAGGCAACTTCTTATTCCTACTTATTCTCTTCAACTGAAAAGTAAACTCATACCTCAACGCCAAATCCCTCTTACCCTTATCCTTCAACTTAAAAATATCACTAACCGATTCATCACTCGCATTTTCTCCCTTAACAAACTTCTCATACTCAATAATCGGAGTCTCAACCGGAATAAAATTATACAACTTAAAAGTATCCTCAATAACTCTACGAACCACATTTCTCTTTGTAGCATCTTCTATATCTCTAAACCCTTTTACCGTTTCCATTTTATCTTCTACACTCAGGTAATTTTTATTTAATAAACTTCCCATTAGTCATCCCCTCCATAAAGATATTCATAAGTACCTTCAGCCCCAAACCTACCCAATTCAGAAACAACATTTTCCATATCAACCCCATCAGCATTAATAATAAAATTATCAGTAAACCTATCACGATTAGCAACATCATCAAGTTTCTCCCTTAACCTAGCTCTCGCTTCTCCTGAAGATCTTTGATATTTGCCAACCATTTCAGATATTTTTTTTGGAGTAATAGAATTACGAGTCATTTATCAATTCCTCCTTAATTTCACAAACTTTAGAAATCACCTCAATATTTTTATCACTTACTCTCCTAACCTCAATAACTTTCTTTGTAGGCTGAATAATTTCCCTATAACCACTAAACAAACTAAAAGCAATACTTCCAGAACCACAAGCAGTTTCTCTCACAAAAGAATCAACCTCCTTAACATAAACATATGGATCAATCCGATTTCCCTCATAAACTATAGCACCAAAAGCAGACAATTTATATTTATTACAAAAATCAAAAAGAAATTTCTTATCTATCCTAACATTTTCATTCTTAGCTATACAAATAAAACCAATCCCCTCAAATAATATAACATTTTTCAGTTTTTCATATTTCAGCGGAATAGAAATCTTTGTAATCCCATTACGATTCTCATATTTTATCTTACCCTCCACCCCGCTAGTGATTAATTCCCCACTATCAAAAAGCTGAGAAGCAAAGGCTAGCGTAGCATTAACACATAACTCTCCACCCATCATATTCAACCTAGGAACCCCACCTATTTCAGAAACAAATCCCACTTGTTCAACCTTTTCCAGATACTTTCTAGATAATCTATCCTTCATCTTCTCAGACCCCCAATAAATTTACCCAACCAAAAACAATCATTCACAGACTCAATGCCGACAACCAGCACTCATAGTGCCAAATGCTCCCAAATTAAAATTAAAAGCGAACGGGGAGAATCGAACTCCCGCTGCACGGACCACAACCATGCGTTCTACCACTAAACTACGTCCGCCATATTTACTAGATAAGTCTAAACCACCTATAAAAAACTTCTCATAATCATCAAATTCATTAGAATCCAAACCAAAAGCCAAACTATCAAAATCTCTATTTCTTGAAACAATGGGGATAACTCCCAATTAATTTTGCTTTCATAACTAACCCACAAAATAAACCTTTATAAATCTTACCATCCAATTCATTTCATGAAGTCTCTTGAAAAAATTAGAGAAGATATTAAAAAAGGAACTAATGAAAATCCTATAAGTTATATGACCAGCAGAATATCTATAGGCACATTATCAGGATTAGGTTTGGGTTTAATTATTGGAGTAACATCAACAGCCTGTCTAATGTCGCAAAACCATAATCCACTCCAAACAAATTACAATGAAGTTAGAACTAGCGATACACTTCCCCACAACCCACTTCCCAAAAATCTTTCTTCACAAGATGCACATTACAATAACCCAGAAAACACTAACAAACTTCCCCCTAGCTACTCAGCACTAGATTAACTTCTCAAATAGCGCATCAAAACCAAACCTTTATAAATTTTACAATCCAACTTTCCTTATGAATTATCTTGATGGAATCAGAGTGGGTATTAGAGAAAAAGCGATAAAAGATCCAATTCGTTACGCACTCGGAAAAGTATTTTCAGGAGTAGTATTAGGAGCAACATTAGTAAGCGGAGCTGGTTTAATATACCTCTCAACACAATACAATAACTCCTCAGAAACACATCTCGAAGAATCTGTAAACAAACATAATCTCCCTCAAGATATTTTATCAAACGATTCTGTTTAAACAGATGTATCATATTGATTGTAACA
>CAZOQD010000041.1:0-6685 GCA_964581925.1 Candidatus Woesearchaeota archaeon | reverse complement strand
TTTTTAAACCAAGAAACTCCTGCAACCATAAATATTTACAAAGATGTTACCTTTATTGCATTATGGACAAAAAACCCTTTGGCCTTTAGAGTTAAAGATAAAAAAGTCGCAGAATCATTTAAAACTTATTTTAATTTTATGTGGAAACTAGCTAAGAAATAACCTTTCTCTTCTTCCTAATCAAATAAATCAACACAACAACTAAACAGAAACTTATCAACCCCAACGTAACAATCCCCAAATTATTTTCAACCAACATTTGATTCTCCCCAAATAAATATCCTAAAGCCATAGATATTCCAACCCACATCCCCGACCCTAAAACTGTATACAAACAAAACCTACCAATATTCATCTTCGAAAACCCAGCAGGAATAGAAATTAACTGCCTAACCCCTGGAATCATTCTCCCAATAAATGTAGTTATCTCTCCATGATTAACAAAATAATTATCTATTTTTTCCAACCCTTCCTTACTAAGAAAAAAGAACTTACCATACTTATCAACCAATCCATTAACAACCCTCCTACCTAAATGCAATGCTAAATAATAATTAATCAAAGCACCAACTAAACTCCCAGCAATGGCAAACAAAAAAGCAATTAAAAAACTCATCTCACCTCTCTGAGCCAAAACACCAGCCGGAACCAATATAGCCTCGCTAGGAAACGGAATAAAAGAACTCTCAATAGCCATTAATAAAAACACTCCCAAATAACCCAGAACATCAATCAAACCTATCAACCATTCAACCACTTGATGAAATAATTCCCTTATCATTGCCCCAAGTTCTCAAACCTACTAGCATACTCTTTAAGAACAGTAAGTATGAGCTTCTCAGTAACTTCGATTACCTCGCAATTATTAAACTGCAACTCATAACAATGATTCCCAATTTCAGTTATAGATGTCTCATCTCCATCAGTAACCACAAACACAGTATCAAACCCATCACTATTACACCATCTCTGCACACCATTATTATCTCTTGCATATGCCTTATCAGTATATGCTGGTATAACTTCAAATCCAGAATCTTTCAAAAAACCAGACAAACTCGCCATAGAAATAACAACATCTCCCTCACACATTTCCATAAACGGATCCAATGAAATATAAACCGGACTAAACCACTCCTTATCAACATTAAAATATATCTTCTCTTCCCTAGTATCTACAGGAATCCTCTCAAGGTCCCTAGGATCATTCCTAAAATTAACAGCATAAGTTCCAATAACATTCCCTGTTCCCCCAACAACTGGAAACCTAGCAGAATAAAAAATCAAATCCCCCAACTTAGTCTTCTGATATTCTAATCCTTCATATTCAAATGTATTGACAAAATTCTTTGTAACAAAAGGAACTCCCACAATAATAACTATAACTCCCAACATCAAAAGAACAATCCACTTAATCTGACTATTCTGCAATTCATGAATACCTTTATTATCTTTCTCAGAACTATCTTCTCCTTCACCCTCATCTTTCTCCTCTTCCTTCAAAGACTCACTTACCTTTTCATCTCCTAACAAAGACTCTTCATCACCAGCCTCAACTTTATCCCCATCTCCAACATCATCATCTTTCTCATCTTCTACTTCATCCACATTATCTCCCTCATTTTTTACACTATATCCTTCAGAACCCAATTTATCCTCATTATCTTCTACCTTTTTTTCATCATCCATTTTTTACCCTCACACTATCAAAAGAAATAAGCCCTTTTTAAATTCTCTTAAAACCTATTATATATAACTAAAGATCTAATATATCAAACAAAAAAGCATCAGCATATTTAGCCATATTAACCTTCTTAGCAACTATGAACACACATTTATCCTCTCGATAAATCTTCTCATTCTCACCTTCAATTTCAGAACCAATCAAATCATCCTCAATCTCTCTAAACACAACAACATTCTCACTACAATCTTTCACTGGCAAATCCTCTTCACAATCATCTCCCTCCAAACAAGCCATCCCCGTCCTAAGCACAAACCTACTCCTCAAATTTCTATCAATCTCAGCACTACCTTCATCACTCCCAACATAATACAACGGCTGATTATGATAATTAGTAAGACTATTCAAACTCTGGAAATTAACCCCCTCATCAATCAATTCCTGAGGATTATACAACGTAACAAATTCTATCCCATCTATAACAAAATACCAATAGTACCCATCACTATCAAAATCAACCCCCTCATACTCAACACTATCTACATAATTACCATTACTGGAATCAGAATTATTCAAAAAAGCAAACCCAACCGTACTAAACAACATAATAAAAATCAAAACCCCTCCCATAAAAACCTGATTTCTCTTTCTACTTTTCTCCTTATCTCTCTCACTCATTATCCTTCTCATAAATAAACTTGTGAATAAATATTTAAATACCTTTGTTTCCCAGATTATCCATCATGAAAAAGATTTACGTTGCTATATTAATAATCCTAGCCATATTTGCAGTTTAATTTATTATAAGTTAAACCTAATCTCTCACTTCATAAAACCTATCAGTTTTCCACCCAATTAACAAACCCCCAAAACTACCGTTAAGCAATAAAAAAAATAAAAAAAAATAAAAAAATTAAGATTTAAGCACTCGTAACAGGATATACTTGTTCACTACCAGTAGTAGTGTCAACACCTTCTAGTACTTTATCAACAGCATTTTCAGTATCTCTAGCAGCATATCCAGCAACTAATAGGGCAGTCTTACTATCGCTATATGGCGAAACAACACTCTTAATGATGTATTGTCCAGGTCCAGCTCCAGTTGCATCGGTAAAATCACTTTCGCATAAAGGAGAATCGCTACCTAAAATCTTAGCAGCAGCTGTATTAATACAACTTCCTCCAACTACGAATAAATTTGAACCAGCAACAGAACTAACTTCTGAATCTTTAACAATCATTACTTGTCCACCACTTCCAGAACTTGAAGTTCCAGGAGTAATAGCAGCACTTTCTTCAGCAATATAGATCTGAGCATAGACTTGCTCATCAGGATAACTAATTACCGCAGATTTCTGATCAGAATCAGCACTATCTAATGTGATTAAAGAACCCCATAAGTCAGACCTATCGGTTTTCTTACTATCACTATATCTTGTAGTACTCCAACCAGAAGCAGCAGCACTCCAAGTATCTTCAATAGTATCAATCCCAAGTCCATCATCACTAGTTGCACCAGGTTCCAATTCAACAATCAAAGCCTCATAATTACTATTATCATCCTTTTCTTCAAAGATGACTATAGCAGGACTGATTATATTACCAGTATTTGCAACAGTCGTAAGGAAAATCTTAATTTGATCCTTAACACCTGTAGTTGTAAAATTGTAAGTTAGTTGTCCAATTGCAACAGTAGTTGAATTACCAGTCTCAGTAGTATTTAAGAAAAATGGAGTTCCACCAGCAGTAAAATTCCACATACTAGCAATATCTGGACTAACAGCAATACTCGAAACACTCGTATATCCATCCCCATCAGGGAATTTCAATTCAGTTAATGCATTAGTTCCATCCCACAAACTCATGTTAGTAATTGTTACAGGTTCTGTAAACGCAACTTTCGCACCTTTTTCAGTTTGTATAGTTGGGTAAATTACAGCAACACCTGTTCCGCTACTATCTGGATGACCAAGACTAACATTAAACACTTCAGAAGAAAGTGTATGAATACCTTCTAGAGTTACATCAAAAGATTTACCTCCAATATCTACACTTCCAACACCATCAGATGTCCAAGATGTCTTATAAATGTCTCCCGAGAATATATCTTTAAACTCGACTTTATCACTTGAAGTTCCAGAACTTGCATTCTTTACAGCACTTAACTGCAACATATGACCTTCATCCTCGTTACCAACCACAACAAAATCTTGATAATGGAATTTTTCCCTTTCGAATATAGTGATATTTCTATCATTATCATCACCCATTAACTCAAGTTTTGAAGTAGTATTCTTAGCCCATTGAATTGTTTTCTGATTACCTCTATGATCTGCAAAAGCAATTTCAATCTTATCATCACCGTTTATATTAAATGCAATATCTTCTCTTGAATCACTCTCTGCTTCGATATTAAATCCAGAAAAATCAACCTTAAATGATCCATAAACTGGATCGACAAAAGAATCCCCTGCCTTTATGGCATCGAGATCAGCCTCAGGAGCATAAATGCTCATAGTCAATCTTGTAAGATTATTTGGATTACCAGTCTCAAAATCAATTAACGTTCCATCAATAAGATCATCCTCTTCTCCAGTAGTTACAGAACTACCATCTTCTAAGGTTATCTTATCAGATCCAGCAATAACTGTAGCAGATAACTTAATATTAGTCTCATCTGCAGTTACTACTGCAATAGTTATTCCGTTAACTTTCTTAGAGGCTGCTTCATTTATCTTCTTACTTTCAGAATTTCCGCTACTATCTGTAATCTTTATAGTTGCAGAAGCAGGACTCGTAGAATCTGAAGTAGAAACTAATTCAATGTTATAAACTGATCCATCAATAGTTACATCTGAAGAAGGATTATCACTATCAAGTGTCAATCTCTCAGCACTCCTTAACAATACTATAGTATCAGTGTCTGTAGCAGAACCAATAGTATATGTTGTACCAAATATATCCAGAGTTTCACCCTCCGAATCAGCATGAGAAAAATTTACAGCTTTACTAAAAGTAACAGTAGAATTATAGATATAAGTCGCCTGAGTTGTACTTGTCGTCAAAGCAAGCATTGGATCATCCGAGCTTGTAGGTTGCTTCTTAAATTGAACCTTTGGATTTGATCCAATATTAATCTTTTGAGTAGTAGAAGCATCTACATTTCCAGAAAAACTACCATCCTTAAGAACAGTAGGAAGTGCAGATTCAGTTAAAACATTTTTAACAGTGTTCAAACTATCATTAATAAATAACTTTGTACCTCCACTAAATAAAGCAGCCGCTTCTCCAACAACAGCAGCATCACTACCACCACCAGCCGAACTTACTAAACTTCCTAATTTTTGCTGAACATTAATAGCAGCTGTTACATCGCTTATAGCAGCGTTAGCTCCATAAACAACAGCACCATCTGCAGTCCCCCCATCCACGAATGGAGAAGGATAACTTGCAGCAGCAGCAAATCCAATAGTACTAGATAACATAACTGCGCTAGTTAGCACAGAAGCTACCTTTTTAAAATTAAACATATTTTTTTATACCTCCTTTCATCAATCTCATTTATTATCCAATCTCTTTTTGATATTAGACACTTCTTTTCTGTCATCTCTTTAAGTAAACACTGCGTTATCTGGCCAGTTAACCATGTTCTTACGAACAATAACCTATAATATTAATTTTGTTTTATAAACCTTTCTAATTTATCTTTCAAGAAATAACCCTATTCAGCATTTAGTATATAAAGCTTCTGTTACTATTATATAATATAGAGATATCTAAGACAAATTAATAATCTAACAAGATTTTAACTATTATTAGCACAGGGTATAATTTAAAACATATATAATACTAAATAACCACTAAGTATAAGATATATAATCCAGATATATGGAAAGATTTATATACTATCTATTTTTAGTATAAATTGGAAGCAATTAAAGGAGAATAGTATCAAATTAAGAGGTCGCATCTTTGGGCTATAGGTAACATAGTGAAAAGCCAAAAATTATTAGAATGTTGCATCTATTAGCTAGCTCCCCAGATTTAAAATATGGCAGAAAAAAATATAAAAACAAAGAATATAACTCTAACTGAAAAAGAAGGTACTTTCTCAGCATTATTCAAAAGAGATAAAAGCATTAAAACAAGTTCTGATGTATCAAGCTTAAGACAATTATTAAGCAATGAGAAGGCTAAGTTATTGCATATTTGTAAAACAAAACAACCAGAATCCATATACAAACTAGCAAAACTATTAGGAAGAGACTTCAAGGCAGTAAGACACGATATAAGAATTTTAGAACAATATGGATTCATAGAGCTAATAAGCTCCCATAAGCAAGGAAGAGAGAGATTGAGGCCGGTTGTAGATGCAGACAAGGTCATAATCACAATTAATATCTAGAATTGCCTTTTTATTACTAAGTTTAATATCAAAAAAACAATAGCCACCCTACATTCCTAGATCTGATTAATAGATATGTTTATTAAATTCATGCTAATAGTAGATAAACTTGACAGATTGACTCTAATAAACCTTTGATAACACGTTATTAACCCATAATATTAGTCACCCTAAGCTTAATACAACGCTTTTCAGACAACATAGGAGCCATCCACATTAATACTCAAACTTCTACTAAAAAACTCACACGAACAACTATCAAATTAGTTACCCAACTCATCTATAATCTTGCCACTCTAAAAACCTAATAAAAATAAAACTATTTTCTTTTCTTCTTCATAGCTACTGGAACTCCAGCTGCAATTAAAACAACTATTACAATTACCACAACCCATATCCAAACATTACTCTCCTCTTCATCCTCTATAGGAACTATTTCTCCAGTAGTATCAACACCTTCAACATCTCCTTCTTCAGGTTCCTCAACAACAGGCACTGCTTCATGTATATAATTTATAGTTAAATCCGCTTTTCCATTCTCTATTTTATTTAGCCTTACATAGATATCATAAAATTCATCTTCAATCAAATCTACT
>CAZOQD010000040.1:1245-6871 GCA_964581925.1 Candidatus Woesearchaeota archaeon | reverse complement strand
TGACTTCGCTCATGTCGTCGTTTGAGGCTGCTAGGATCATGCCTTGGCTTTCTATTCCTTTTATGGTTCTGGGTTCGAGGTTTGTGAAGACTATGCATTTCTTGCCTTCTAGTTCGTCTTTTGTGTAATATGGTTTTAGGCCTGCGACTAGGGTTCTTGTTTCGGTGCCTAGGTCGATTTTGAGTTTGTAGAGTTTGTCTGCTCCTTCTATTTCCTCGGCTTCTAGGATTTCTGCGGTTTTTAGATCTAGTTTTTGCCAGTTGTCGAATGCTACGTTTTCTGGGTTTGTCATGTTAATAGGTTATAAATTTGGTTTAAATAGTTATTGATGGGGTTTGGTTAGTTGTTTTGGGTTTTATTCCGGATCAGGCTTCGCCATAATCCTCCCTTATTTTTATTGAAAGGTTGTAAATAACTTCGAGAGCGAAAATGGTCTTGCTTATTAATTAGGTGTATAAGATACCAAAAGAAAAATAAGATTCTTATTTCTTCATCAAATATTCTTTAGTATAGTTCATGAAGTTTTCCATGATTTCTGCGTATTCTTTGAGTTTGTCGAGGTTAATAGCTACTTCTTGCATTTTGTAAGTGACTCTTAGGCAGACGCCTTTTCTGAATTCGCTTTCTTTTGTTTTTTTAAGAATATCGATGAGTTTGAACATTTGGTATTCGTTTAGGGCGTTCATGATTTCAGGTTGGTCTGAGAAGACTTCTTTCATTAAATCTAGTTTGAGTTTTGGGGCGTCGGGGATTTTTTTGATTTTTTTGTTCTTTTTTGCTTTTTCTAGGAGGGCGTCGAATGCATAGTCCATCATGATTTTCCATCTTTTTAATAGATTTATCATCACATCGCAAGTTTTTGTATACTTCATGCTAACATAAAGCAGGTGGTCTGCGCTGATCTTTTCTTTTAGTATTTTCTCTAATATTTCCGGCATTATCGTCTCACTTGTAATATTTGCGTTATTAACCCCTATTGGTTAGAAAAAATCTAAGTGTCTAGAAGTTTTTGTGTTAAATTAGGAGGAATGAGTTGTATTTAAATGTTGTTGCGGGTTGGATCTTTGGTTAAGGGGTGTTAAGAATGGGTTTAATTGGGTTTTGTGGGTTTAATTAGGCTTTGGAGGGTTTATTTTTTTGTTGATATTTAGTAGGAGTTCTTTTGATAATAGGAGGTAGTCTTTTATTGTTGGTAGGTCGAGGGTGTTTGTGGATAGATTGTCTGACATGATGATTACTTTTTCTTGCTTGACGAACTCCATTGCAGATTGTTTGTGTTTTTTGTTGAGGTTTATTATTTCTATTATTTTTTTTACTTGTTCGTTTGAGAGGTTGTAGGATTTTGCGCATTTGTTTTCGAAGGTTTGAAGGTTGTCATTGGTGTTGTCGTAGAGTTTGATGCGTTTGTAGAAGGTTTCGTAGTAGAGGATGGCGTTTATGGAGTTGGTTATTGATTTGTAGATTTCGTCGAATATTTTTAGTAGTAAACGTTGTTCTTTGACTAGGGGGTAGGTCACGTAGGTTATGTGGTCTGCTAGTTGTAGTGCTTTGATTGATTCTTGTAGATGGAGTTGGTATTTTTCCATGCTTGTTGGAGGTAGGGAATGTTAATAAGAATTTGGATGGTTGGTTAAGAAGCGTTTAGTTGATTAAAATTCCGAGTATTTGTGCTGTAAGTCCGGAAAATAAGGGTATTGAAAGGTTATCGTCAACTTGGCTGAATAATGTTTCTACGATTGTTGCGGCTAAGGCCATTGCGATTGATACGATTACATTGTTTAGGATTAAATATGCTATGATGATGTTTACTATGAATTGGGCTATCACTCCTTCCCATGCTCTGTCTTTTAATCCTTGGATCCAGTGTTTTCCGAAACTTATTCCAATTATTGCGGCGGCCATGTCTCCGAATATTGTCATTAATAGTGCGGTGATTGCAATTTGAATATCGAAAACTGAGAATGCAATTATTGCTCCTAAAACAAAATAAACGTGTCCCCCTAATTTGTTTTTTTCAGATCCTCTCCAGAATATATGGATTATTGGGATTTTTTTCTTTTTTAGGATTCTGTAATATTCGAGAATTAGGAAGAAAGCTAGGATTGATGTTAGTGCTATTAGTCCTGTTGAGTGGTTGAAGTTGGTTTGAAAGTATAGGTAGATTCCTATGTAAGCAAGTGCAAATAAATGGATGAATTTTCTTTTTATTTCGAATTTTAATTTTGGATTCATGGTATTGTTATGATGTGGTGGGGGTTTTAATATGTAAGGGTTTATATATAGTTGAGGGTTAGTGAGTAAATGAGGGGAGTGTTGTTTATTTTATCTTGTATAATTGTCATAAGTTGCTTATTTGTCTCGGCAACTATGGTTCTTAATTCTAATGGCTCCTACGATGTTGAAGTTTCTATTTATGAAGGTTGGAATATAGTTGCTGCAACTCTTCCTGAAGAGGGGATTAGTGAAGATAGCGAAATTAAATTAGGTGACATTAAAGCTGCGTGGCTTTTTACAACAAAATTCGGAGAGTTGAGTCCAAGTGGGGAGTATGTAAGAGCTTATCCAAATCCTGATTTGGATAGAATTCACCAAAATGATGATACTGAGATGATAAGAAATGCTATGTGGATTTATTCTAAAAATAACGGTGTATTAAAATATAATACTTTGGAAAATTACAAAAGTTTAGATGATAGATTGTTGTATTCTGGATGGAATTTTGCTGTTATTGATCCTATGGTTGCAAAGACTTTGTATGAAAAGAATGTAGGAACTTGCGATATTGAAAAGTCATATTTTTATAATGCAGAGAGTCAAGAATGGGTGCGGTATTCCTTAAGTGATTTATTTAATGAGATAGATGGTCCTGAAGATGAAGATTTTATTGGTTTGGGGTGGGTAATAAAAGTTTCTGAAGATTGTAATTTGGGAAGTTCTGGGAATGTTGATGGTCCTCCTGGGTTACCGAATGGGAAGGGGGATTCTGATGGAAAACTATTAGAATATCCCAATGAGGTCGGAGATTATATATTAGAAAAAGTGCCTAATATTGAAAAGGGATGTGCGCCGGCAAATAATTTGGGACCTCGATTAGGAATTGATATTGAGGATACTGTATGTATTGAGGGTGCTACTTTTAATTATTATAATAAGAATGATGAAGAATCTAATAAAAAGGGGGTATTTTTAACTATTGCAAGATTTGATCAAGGCAAGGATGTATACAAAAATAGAATACTTTCAGTTTTAACTTTAACTAAAAATGAAGGTGTTTATGGAACAGGTGAACCTTGGGAACTATATTGGTGGTCAGACAATTTTTATATAGTTATTCAAGAATATGTTCAAAAACCTTCTCCAAATGGTTTCTCATACGGTTATTCTGCTACCGCGACTATTGAGCATCCTATAACTAATTGGTTTATAACAAAATATCAGCCTAAATAATGTTAGATTAAAATGAAAAATAAAAAAGCACAAACACAACCGGTTATAGCACAACAACCAGTTGCACAAAAGAAGTCTAGATTATGGATCTGGGTTTTAATAATCTTGATTGTGATTGTAGTAGGCGTTGGGTTGTATTTTTGGTTGTCTGGGGATGGTGGGTCTATAATCGGTGGTGGATCGATTCCTAAGCCTCCGGCTTTGCCGAATTAGGATTGATTGGTGACGTATTTCAAAGTATATCCTTCTTCACATATTTATTTATAAATATATTTAGGAGAATTGGTTTATGAATCCTAGGAAGAAACTGTTGGTTTTTGTAAGTTTTTTTGTGTTAGCATTTATTTATTATAGGCTGAGGGTTTTATTATTTTATAGTGATGGGGGGGTGAGTTTTTTGAGAGGGGTTACTGGGTTGACTATACATCATTACCATTATGGGTTGATAATTGTATTGATAGCTAGTCTTTTGTTGGTTTTTTATAGGGTTGATGGGTTTTCGGTTGGGTTGATGGGGTTTGGGTTAGGGAGTGTTTTTGATAGTTTTGTATCAAGGTTGTTTTCGGTTAGTGATAGGGTTAGGGAGATTTCTGTATATAATGAAAGTTTTGTTTTGACTATGATTGTGTTTGTTAATGTGGTGTTGTTGAGTTTAGTTTTTTATTTGCTAGAAGCGAGGGCAAGACTATCTCAGAAGGTTTAAATATATTTTGTTTGTTATATAATTATGAAAAAGAGGTTGTTGAGGGTTATTGTTAAATATATTGCTAGAAGGATTAGTCATACTTCTGTTGCTATTTTCTTTTCTGTTTTTTTGTCTTTATTGACGCTTATTGCTGTTGCGATATCTGGAGATTGGAGTGCAAGGAATGTATTTAATATTATTTATTTTATGTTTTTAAATTTTACAATCTTTTCATTAAATGCTATTATTTTTTCAAAGAAGAGAAGATATGTTCCAGAAATTTTTAGAAGACCTGCAAGAATTTCTTTTATACTGATATATTCTGTGTTGTATTTTATGGCTTTAATTTCATTTATAAAAACTGATCAGATATATAGGGTTCAGACTTTGATTTTTCTTCTTGGGATAGGGCCTTTAAGAACGATGTTATTTGTTTTGGCGGGAATAATTTTAATTGGAGTGACTTTTATATTTGTACTTAATAAGAAGAGTACGGTTAAAGATTTGAGAGGGAAAAAAAGAAAGAAAATTAAAATATTGTTTTGGTTGAATCTTATTTTGTTTTTGGTTGTGGTGTTGATTAATATTTTATTTATTAAATTTGATGCGTCAATTATTAGTGATCCTAGTATGTTGATTGCTTACGATTATGATGATGTTAATTTGGTCGAGGTGTCTAATATATCTAAGAATTTTGATGGGTATAATGTTGTTTTTATTTTATTGGAATCGCTGAGTGCAGAGAGAGTGGGTTATTATGGTTATGAGAGAGATGTTTCTCCTAATATTGATGAGATTGCAAATAGGAGTATTGTTTTTTCTAATGCTTATACTACGGCGAGTCATTCAGATTACGCTCAACCGGGTATTTTATCTTCTAGGTATATGTTTACTAGTCCAATTAGAACTGACCTTGGTGATTTGGAGTCTCCTAGGAAATTTATTTGGGATGTTTTTAAGGAGAATAATTATTCTACCGGATATTTTTCTTCTCAGGATGATAGGTGGCAGGAAATGGATGAATATTTGGATCATGGGAATTTAGATGAGTATTCTTTTTCGATAAGTGATGGGAAAACTGATTATGGGGGTGGTTTTGCTAAAAAGGATTATGATCATATAACTGCAGACAAGGCTCTTGATTGGTTGAATCTTACGGTAAGTAATAACGGTTCTTTTTTTCTTTATTTGAATTTTCAATCTACTCATAATCCGAATGCATATCCTGATGAATATGATTATTTTAAACCTGGTAATATTCTTGAGGTATTATTGGAGGACTCTGAGAAGATAAGTAAATACGATAACTCTTTAAGGTATATTGATGAGCAGGTTGGGCGGGTTGTTTCATTTGTTGAGTATAATAATTTGAGTAACAACACGATTATTGCTATTACTTCTGATCATGGGCATGATTTGGAGTTTAGACATAATTTGCCGGGGCATGGTTTTAGTATTTATGATGAGGAGTTGATAGTTCCGGCAATTGTTTAT
>CAZOQD010000040.1:0-1145 GCA_964581925.1 Candidatus Woesearchaeota archaeon | reverse complement strand
GGGAGTTGCATGATATTAATTCTAAGAAATATAATTCTCAGATTTTGAAGTTGTTGTTTTGGCAGTTTTGTCAAACGGATTATTATGAGAAGGAGAAGTGGAGAGATAATTTTGTTGATAGATGTTCGGTGCATAATAGATTTAGGGTGTGATTTGATTTAAGTAATGCTTTTGTTAGGTTAGATAATGGGACCTAACTTAATTCAAGTAAGGCTTCAGTCAAATCTCCACCTGCCTTTTCTAAAGCTTGTTTGGCTTCTTCTTCTAAGCAGTTGGTTTTTTCCATTATTGTTTTGATGTCTTCTTCTGAGTTGTTTTCTTCACTTGCTTCTTCTTCGGAGATATCGCCCATGATTTGGAAGGTTTCTTGGCCTTGCATTTTGATTTTTGTTACGGAAGGGTTGTTGATTATTATGTTTGTGTCGTCTGTTTCTATTATTACTTTGTTTGCGTTGATTTCTTCCTGGGCTATGCCGAGTTGTTTCATCATTCCTTGCATTTTTTTGGGGTCCATTCCGGGTAGCATTTTATAATTTTATCCTGTAATTGGCCAGAAGATTTTGAGTGCTGCGACGAAGGCTACTATTGCAATTATAAATATAATTACTTGTGTGGGGCTGAGTTTGAAAGGGCTTTCGTACTCTTCGTTGTATCGCATTAAACCGCCGAAACTTGTGGGCATGTTTATTTTATTTTCTGCCATTTTGATTTATATGTTTAAAATGGTAGATTAGGAATTTTTAATTTCTTTATCTGCCATGTTAGTTAGAGAGATATTGGGTTTTTAAGGGTTTTGATGGGAATTTTTTTCTTTTCCAATTCCAATTAGATAGATAAAACTTGTTAAGAAGACTAAAATTCCTCCGAGAAAGGTTGTGTTGGTTATTCCTATGAAACTAATTGCAATTCCTGCTAGGAATACTCCTATTGAGTTTGCGATAGCCCAATTAATGCTGTTTAGTGAACCTAGGGAGGCCCTTATTTCTGAAGTGTATGTATGTTGGAATGCTGAATCTTCGACAACATCGATTGCAGTTTCAAGTATTGTTAATATGGCTAATGCAGAAATTGCTAGGATAAGTGTTTTAGAGAATCCAAAAATGACCATAGTTATTCCTATCATTATTAGCAATCCTGTTAGGGGT
>CAZOQD010000039.1:0-6903 GCA_964581925.1 Candidatus Woesearchaeota archaeon | reverse complement strand
AAGGTGGCCTGTGATGAAGGGGTTGTTAGACAGAATGTGGAAAGATGTGATATAGTGGGGTTGGATTCTGCTTCTTAATGGAATTTTGAGGTGAATCTGGATGATAGTGTTGGAGGGAATGATGGGAGTAGAGAAGGTATTATTAATTATGTTGTTGGGAAGAATGGTTATGCACTTAGTCTTGGTGGGAGTAGTTATGTTGACATGGGAGATTCTGAGAGTTTACAGATTAATGGCCCTTTAACTATGAGTTTTTGGATGTATACTAAGAGTGGTTCTAAAGATGCTGGGTTGGTTGGGACTTCTAAGATTGAAGGGGTTAGTGGTTATTTATGCACACATCATTTTGCAGGCTCGATTTATTGTTATGGTCCTGGTCAGCTTAGTACAGATCCTACAGATCCTGTTGAACCTAATAAATGGCAACATGTAGTCTATGTTTGGGATGGTGATTCTAATTCAATGATTTATATAAATGGTGTAGAAAAGGCCAGAAAAGTTTTTACTGAGGGAGAGGATAAAAATATTTATAATATGGACAATTTTAGGGTCGGAGTTTCTACTACTAAATATAATGGTTATATTGATGAGGTTAAGATATGGGATCGCGCACTTTCGGCTGGAGAGGTTTTAAGTGAGTATAATTTAAATGCGTAAGTAGTTATTGAGATTTGTTGTAATAGAAAGGTATTTATTGTAGGTAAAGTGTTATTAACAATGCAGAACTCAGGAGATATATGCTTATTATTCTAAAACACCTTTTGGGAATAAATCATATTTTATTTGTTCGGAACTTAAGAGATATTCTTGATCAACTATAAAATGTCCAAATTCATTGTTCAAATTTTCAATGAAATCTTGAAGTTCTAATGAGTGTTTAACTGCAAGATAGATGAAGACCTTTTGGTTTACGGCGCTAAGAAATGCGGCTCTTATATTTTTCTTTTTGTAGAGATAGTTTTTTAGTGAGCTTTCGGTAGTTGTTGATAAATTTTTAAGGTCAATAGTAATCAAATAGACATCATATCCTAAGGCTCCTAAACTTATGCTTGCAGTAAACTTTGTTATAATGCCTTCTCTTTTGAGTTTTCTGATTTTACTGGATATTGTTTTGTATGTAACTCCTATTTTCTCCCCCAATTTGATTAGTGAAGTGGTACTATTTTTGTTAAGTTCTTGTAATAATTTTATTTCAATAGGATCTAAGATAATTCTTTTCTTTTTTTTCTTTGGTGGAGGTGTGTGTCTTTTTTTTATTAGTTCTACCGGTAATTGTTCGATTGTATATACTTCTAAGTTGGGGTGGACTTCATAAGTATCTATTACATCAGAGAATTTCTTTTTGATATCTCGCAAAAAATCAAATAAGGTATGAGGATCTTTACAGACAAATTCAATAAGGAAATTCCATCTTCCAACAAATTTGTCAATTACGGTTATGTGGTCATTAGATTTAATATGATTAATAAATTCTTTTGCTTTTTCTGTGTTGAGTTTTATTAGGATAGTGTAAAATACAGATCCAAGTGGTTCTATATCAACAAGAGTAAAAAATCTCGAGATTACTCCTTTTTTCTCTAGTCGCTTAATTTTATATGTAACAGAATTTTTGTTTGTTTTTGTTTTTCTGGCTATTTGTTGATGGCTCATACGGGCATCTTCACAAAGACAGGATAGTATTCTCCAATCTTTTTTATCTAGTTTAGCGGTCATTTGGTATATACAGTAAAAATAGTATATAAATATTTCCTTTTTTAGCCAAAAATAGCCTATAACTTCCATATAATGAGTAGATCTGCTATTAATTGGAGAGTAGCGTGGAAGATAAATATTGTCCTTATCATAATGATGAGGAGTTGATTGTAATAGAAAAATATCATAAGGGATTCTGTGAAAAATGTAGAAGGATTTATCTTTTTTCGAAAATAAAGAAATTGGGAGATCCTAAATTGAAGTTGGAAGGGAAGCCAAGAACAAGATATGAAGTTTAAGATTGTTAATGCTTTTTTAGTTCTATGTATTTTTATTGCTTCAACTGGGTTAATACCTCTGGAGCTTGTTCTGATGGAGTGGGGCGCAACCAGTTGGAGCTTAAAAATACCTTGCAGCTTGCTGCGAAGCGAACGAAGTGAGCGATGGGATTTTTATTATAATAGAAAGGTATTTATATAAAGAAAAATTTGTAAGAAGATGAGAGGTAGAAAAGCGGTGAGTCCGGTTATATCGACTGTTTTGTTGATAATGATTGTTATAATTATTGCGATAATTATATTGCTTTGGTCGAGGGGTTTCGTGCAGGAGGCGATTGAGAAGGATATTGCGGGCAGTACGAAGAGGATTAATGAGTTTTGTCCGGATGTTAAATTGAAGTCGATTGTTAATAGTGACGGTAGTTTTGGTTTTGAGAATATTGGGAATGTTCCAGTTTTTGGGTTTAATCTCAAGATAAGTGGAGATGGCGATTCTGAGATTATTAATTATGATAATGAAGGGGGTGAGACGGTTAATCCGGGGTTTAGTGTGTTGATTGAGGATAGGGGGAGTTATGATGAGCTTGGTGAGGTTAAAGTTATTCCGATAATTTTGGGAGAGTCTGAAGGAGGTCAGAGTGAGTTTGAGTGTCCTGAGAAAAACGGATTTGTGATTTAAGATGGTAGTGAGTGGGATGAAATTAAGGAGAATGAGAAGTAAGGGTCAGTCGTTGGTTATTTCTAGTGTTTTGTTGATATTATTGGTAGTGGTTGTAACGTTTATTATAATAGGGTTTGTAGTTCCATTTGTTAAGAATCAATTATCTGGGACTGATTGTTTTGATGCTGTTGGGGATGTTGAGATTGTGAATAGTAATAAGTATACTTGTTATGCTGAGGTTGAGATGTTGGTTCGGGTGAGGGTTAATGATGATGAGAATATCAAGGGGTTTACTATAGTTCTGGGAGGTGCTACCACTAAATCTTATGAGATTAAGGGAGGGGATGTAAGTGGGGTTGTGATGTATGATGATAGTGCTTCTTTGGTGCTTCCGGGTAAGAATGAAGAGAGGACTTATAAAATAACTACAGGAATTCCTGAGAATATTAATTTGTATCCAATATTAAAAGACGGGAGGAGTTGTGAATCGGCTCAAGAGGTAAATAAAATAATTAGTTGTGAGTAATATGTTTTTGGTTTCTGGTAAGAGGGGACAGGTTTGGGTTGAGACTGCGATATATACTTTGATTGGTTTGACGGTGATTGCTATTGTTTTGTCTGTTGCTACTCCACAACTTCAAAGAATGAAAGATAGAGGGGTTGTGAGTCAGACTGCAGATTCTTTGTTTTTGATAAATAAAAAAATGTTAGAGGTGGGAGATGTTTCTGGGAATATTAGAATAGTGAGGTTTAAGATAAATAAGGGGAGTATGGAGATTGATGGAGAGAACGATTTGATTAGGTATGGTCTGGAGAATACTAATGTTAAATATAGTGAACCGGGGGTTCCGGTTAGTGAGGGAGATATAGTTTATTTGACTGAGGAGTATGGGAAGAGGTATAATATTTTTTTATCTTTGGAGTATGAGGATTTTGATATTGTTAATAATGGTAATGATGATAAGAGAGTTTTGAATGCCGCAGGTGTTGCGTATGAGATTAAGATAGAGAATTTGGGGTTTGATAAGGGGAGTGGGAAGATTAAGTTGGATGTTGGGGTTATATAGTTTTGTTTCCTGATGAGATATCTTGGTTTTTTATAAATTAATTTTAACATAGTAGCGGTCTTTTTTTCTGTAGTTGAATTCTCCATCTATTGTAGTATCTCATTTATAATCGGTTGCATCAGTATAACAATTTCTACTACATCGTAGATTTGTCTATTAGATGAAATTACTTAAACAAAAATCCGTTTTTCTTTTTTCCAAGTTTTCTCTCTATTTCCCGAATGTTGGGTATCTTTTTGTGTATTTCAATATTGTTTATCTTTCTTTTTGGACTTAATATGGCCTTTATTTTATTAATTATTTCATCTGACGGTTGAGCATAATCTAAAAAAGAGAATAAATCTTTTATTGTGTTTAATTTAGAGTCTACTGTACCTTCATATAAATCTTCATAAATGATATCGAAGAATCTAATGTTACTTTTCTTTATTACTTCTTTGTAATGTTTGATACTATTATATAAAAAATCTATTGTCCTTTGTAAATCGCTGATATCCAAGGAATTGTACTCATTCATTTTTTTAGTGATTTTCTTCTTGTCCCCGATTGCCCAGATATTATTTTGTTCGGCTATTGCTGCAGAAACTGCTGTTTTTAGAATATTTTTCCTATGTAAAAAAATTACTCTAATTTCTTTCTGTTTTAATAAGGATTCATTATATTTCTTTGGTAACTGATACATAAGCGTTTTAAATCCGTCACAATTTTGAAAAATCTCATCTAGTACACTTTTTTTGGTATTTTGTTTAATTCTAATTTATAAATTTTTGATTCATTATCCCAATTAATTCTATTCTCATCAAATGGTTCTGTCATAACAGTAATTTTGGGATGTGCATTTAAGGCATCAACTAATGAACTACTTCCACTTCTTGCATGAGCAAAGATTATGAATTTGATCCCCATTTTTATCTTATAGATATTAAGGTAAATTCTTGAGTTTAATAAACTTGCTTTTTAAAAACAGAATCAGCTCCCTCTAACTTAACAATACATTTTCATGTTAAGTTTTAAATAGTTGTTTTAATTGTTAGGGTTGTTATAAATTTGGTGATATGATTGATGGGAAGAGTTAATATAAATTTGAATCCGCCGATTCCTCCGCTTCCGAAGATTGAGGATAAGACGAAGATTAATGTACGTTATACGTTGATTAGTCCTTATGTTAGTGTGCATATTTATTGGGATGATAAGAAAGGGGAGTTGCTTTATGAAATTGAGGAGCCGGTTCTTACTAGTGAAGAGAAAAAGTTTCTGAAGACTATTGAACAGAGTATGGAGGAGTTGATTAATGTTAATGTTATTGTTGAGAAGACTACGGAGGCGATGATTGATTATATTTATAAGACTAGTAAGTTGTTGATTGAGGAGTTGGGGTTGAAGATTAGTGATGAGAGTTATAGGAAGTTGTTTTATTATTTGTATCGGGATTTTATTGGGTTGAATAGGATTGAGCCGGTAATAAAGGATTATTTTATAGAGGATATAGAATGTAATGGGGTTAATACGCCGGTTTATGTTGTGCATAGGTTGTATCGGAATATGAGGACGAATGTTGTTTATGAGTCGGTGGATGAGTTGAGTAGTTTTGTTGAGAAGATTGCGCAGAGGACGGGGAAGTATGTTTCATATGCTAATCCTTTGCTTGATGGGAGTTTGCCGGATGGGAGTAGAGTTAATGCTACGTATACGAAGGATGTTACTTCAAGGGGGCCTACTTTTACGATAAGAAAGTTTACTAAGATTCCTTGGACGCCGACTCAGCTTTTGGGGATGGGGACTTTGTCTCCGGAGATGATGGCTTATTTTTGGTTGTTGTTGGAGAATAAAGCTAATATTTTAATTGCGGGTGGGACTGCGAGTGGGAAGACGACTTTGTTGAATGCGTTAAGTTTTTTTATTCCTCCGGAGGCCAGGGTAGTTAGTATTGAGGATACTAGGGAGTTAAATTTGTCTAGAGAGAATTGGTTGCCTAGTGTTTCTAGGATGAGTTTTGGGACTCAGAAAATTGGAGAGGTTGATTTGTTTAGTTTGCTTAAGAGTTCGTTTAGACAAAATCCGGATTATGTGATAGTTGGAGAGGTTAGAGGTAAAGAGGCTAGTGTTTTGTTTCAGGGAATGGCTTCGGGACATTCGTCGATTGGTACCATACATGCGGATTCGGTAGATACGTTGATTAAAAGATTGGAGACTCCGCCGATTGAACTTTCGCCTACTTTGATTAATGTTCTTGATGCTGTGGCTATAATGTCTCATGCGATTGTGAATAAACAGGAGACTAGGAAGTTGAGGGAAATTGTTGAGATAATTAATATAACTCCTGAGGGTGTGGCGGATACTAATGTGCCTTTTAATTGGAAGGCGAGTAATAATGCTTTTTATTTTAGTCAGAATAGATATGCGTTTAATAAAATTGCTAAGAGGTATGGGATGAATGTTGAGGAGTTGAATCGGGAGTTGGATGTTAGGGCTAAGTTGTTGTATGAGTTGTATCGGAGGAAGATTTTTGATTTTGCTCAGGTGCAGAGTATTGTGAATAAATATCATAAGAATCCGCAGGCGGTTTTGGAGGCGTTTGGGTTGGGGGGTTTGAGTGGGGTTCAGGGTGGTGGTTTAAATGGGGTTCAGGGTGGTCAGGGTGGGGTTGGTGGTCAGAGTGGTGGTGTTGGGGTTCAGGGGGGTGGGGTTGGTCAAGGTGGTGTGGTGAATAATGGTGGGGTTAGGGGTCAGAGGCAGGTTAATGCTGGTCGGGGTGGGATGAACTCACGAGGTCAGGTTTAATGGGCAAAGGTAATTTAATGTAGATTTGGGTAACTTTAATAAACTTAATTCTCTCAGTATAATAATTAAGAAGAGGTTGATATGATAGAGATAGCGGACTTGCAGGTTGTGAATCAGTTGATTGATAATATGATTGTTCTTTCTGGTAATCTTGAGGAAACGTATAGTAAGAATGATTCTCAAGGGTTTGGTCGGGTTAAGGCGGAGATTTTGGATATTCAGAAAAGTATAGCGGAGATGGTTAAATAGATGTATGTTCAAGGATTGAGTAATAATTTGAATAGGATGAAGGAGATAGCTAGAGAGTTGTTTATTTTTTCTAGTCAGCTTAATGCGATTAATAATTTAGAGGTGGATAGGAATGTAGTTATTGATAAAAGGGAGAAGGCTTTGTTGGAGAGAGCTATAAGTTCGCTGACTAAAC
>CAZOQD010000038.1:0-6931 GCA_964581925.1 Candidatus Woesearchaeota archaeon | reverse complement strand
TATAAATACTTAGCTATTCCCACACCAAAAACCACTTAAACCCTTCACCCCTAACAAAAATATGTTCAAATCATTTAAAGACAAACTAAAAGGTTGGTTCACAACAAGCAAAGAATCCATAGAAGAAGACATAGAACCTACCAAAACAGAAGAAGAAATCCTAAAAGAAACTCCCAAAGAACCAATTGAAGAAAAACCCCTAGAAGAACCAAAACAAGAAGAAACCGGAGAAGAACTATCAGAAGAACAACTAGCCGAAAAAGCCGACAAATTAATTGAAGAAACAAAAAACCAAGAATCAAAACCACTTTTATCAAAATTCCCTTTAGGAAAATTAAAATCAGAACCAGATCTAGAAAAAATAAAAGAAAAAGACATAGAAAAACTAGACAAAAAAATAGAAGAAGCCAAACAAGAACCAACCGAAACTCCCGTACAATTCCATGCAGGAGAAAAACAATACATACCAGACACCGAAAAAATCTCAGAACAAACCGAGAAACTAAAACAAGAAACAGACGCCGCAAAAAAACTCCACAAAGAAATAAAAGAAGTAGAAGAAAACGTATTAAAAAAACCAGAACAAGAAATAAAAGAACCAACCCTCCAAAAAACAACCTCCGAAGAACCAACCCCAGAAGAACCAACACCTACCAAAACCCCCGAAAAAAAATCCTTCTTCTCTAAAATAACATCCTCACTATCCTACAAAATAACCGAACCAGAATTCACTAAAATCTACGAAGATTTAGAAATGTTATTACTAGAAAACAACGTAGCACTAGAAGTAGTAGAAGATCTCAAAACCAAACTCTCAGAAAAACTCATAAACAAAGAAATCAAAAAAGACCAGCTAGAACAAACAATCAAAACCCAACTAAAAAATTCACTAAACGAACTCATCATAGAACCCGACAACCCCCTAGAACTAATAAGAATAGCAAGCAAACCATTTGTTATCCTTTTCTTCGGAGTAAACGGAACAGGCAAAACAACCAGCATCTCAAAAATAGCGAGCTTCCTCAAACAAGCAGGACATACAACAGTCCTAGCAGCCGGCGACACCTTCCGAGCAGCAAGCATCGAACAACTAACCCACCACGCAAACAAATTAAACATCCCAATAATAAAACACGACTACAACTCAGACCCAGCCGCCGTAGGATTCGACGCCATAAAATACGCCAAAGCCAACAACATAGACGTAGTATTAATCGACACCGCAGGAAGAATGCACACCAAGGCAAACCTAATCGAAGAAATGAAAAAAATAGAACGAGTAACCCAACCCAACCTAAAAATTTTCGTAGCAGAATCAATAGCCGGAAACGACGCAGTAGAACAAGCAAAAACATTCCATGAAGCCATAGAAATCGACGGCTCCATCCTAAGCAAAGCAGACATAGACGAAAAAGGCGGAACAATCATAAGCGTCAGCCACGCAACCAACAAACCCATTTTCTACTTAGGAACCGGCCAAAACTACGAAGACATCGAACTATTTAACAAACAGAAGTTTATTGAGAGTTTAGGGTTGTGATCCATCTAGAAAAAAACCTTAACTAAAAGCGCAACAAGATCATAAAAACCTATATGGATCATATAATTATAAAGATACCCATTTCTAACTCTTAAAATCATTCTTGGAAAGATAAATGAAAATATAATTGCGATTAAAATATAACTAAGACCAACAACTAAATCTGTTTTAAGTATCTGAGGTATATGAATTAACCCAAACCCAAAGACAAACAATATTGTTATTTCTCTAAGACTCATCCCACATTCAGATAGTTTTTTAACCAACAAGACAATCAATAACTGTTGAACAAAAATATCAAAAGGTTTTACCCAAATGAAAAAATTATTCATAAGCAATGGTGAAGCTCCAAAACTTTCAAATGGCAAAATTGATTGTTTGAAAAAGCTCAATATTATATATGACAAAATAAAGTGGAGGATTACAGAAACTAATAACAACCCAAACTCGTGCTTTTTTGTTCTTTCTATAATATCTTTAATATCTCTTCTAAAATAGATTATAATCAGAATAGTAACAACAGATAAAAATAATATGTTTAAAATATACCTATCCATTGTGATTACTTGAGTTGGAACAAGTGAAGTAATACCAAAAGCCAAGACAAATAATACTATTGCCCTAAATATTTTATTCATATTCAAATTAATCATACTAAATCCACAACTGTTAAAAGTTATAAACCTTTCATTTTGAAAATTTCGCAAGAACCCAAACTTTATTAACCCACCATTTACTCTACTTACCATGTTAGACAACCTCTCATCAGCTTTCAAAAAAGGATTCGACAAGATAGCCGGAGCAGTATTCATCGACTCCAAAACAATTGAACAAGTAGTAAAAGACCTACAAAGAGCACTAATCCAAGCAGACGTAAACGTCTATCTAGTAAAAGAAATAGGTGACAAAATAAAGGAAGCAGCAAAGGACGAAAAAATAAAAGGCATAGAAAGAAAAGAACACTTAACAAAAATTCTCCACGATGAACTACTAAACCTTCTAGGAGGTAAGAAGCACGAGCTAAAAATAGAAAAAGGAAAACAAACAAAAATAATGCTCTTAGGATTATACGGGGCAGGTAAAACCACAACCACCTCAAAACTAGCAACTTACTACGCAAAACGTGGTTTCAAAACCGCCATGATCTCATTAGATGTCTACCGTCCAGCCGCCGCAAAACAACTAGAACAACTAGGCCAACAAAACAAAATCCAAGTCTTCACAGACGAAAAAGAAAAAGACCCAAAAAAAATCTACAACAAATTCCAACCACAATTAAAAGACTACGACCTAATAATAATCGACACAGCCGGAAGACACAACCTAGACAAAGATTTAGTTAAAGAAATAGAACAATTAACAGATCTTATCAAACCAGAATACAAATTCCTAACTCTCCAAGCAGACATAGGTCAAACAGCCAAAAGCCAAGCCGAAGAATTCGAACAAGCAGTCAATGTCAACGGAATTATAATAACCAGAATGGACTCAACAGCAAAAGCTGGCGGGGCATTAACCGCGGCCAACGAAACCAACGCACCAGTTTATTTTATCGGAACAGGAGAAAAAATGAACGACCTAGAAACCTTCAACCCAAAATCCTTCATCTCACGAATGTTAGGACTTGGTGATTTAGAAGGTTTATTAGAAAAAGTAGAATCAGCCGTAGATCCAACCAAACAAAAAGACCTAAAAGAAAAACTAGAACAAGGCAACCTCAACCTAAGAGACTTCCAAGAACAACTCCAACAAATGGGAAACGTAGGAAGTTTCTCAAAAATGATGGACATGATCCCAGGCCTAGGAGCTAACAAAGACAAAATCCCCGAAGAAATGCTAGGCAACCAAGAAGAAAAAATGAAAAAATGGCAACACGCCATCAACTCCATGACCGAAGAAGAAATCAACAACCCAGAAATCCTAGAAAAACAAACCTCAAGATTAAGTAGAATCGCCAAAGGCTCCGGAACAACCACAACAGATATAAGGCAATTACTAAAACAATACAAAATGATCAAAGAACTAACCCAAAACTCCGACCTAACAAACCTCGACACAACCCAAGGCCTCTCTCAAAAACAAATGATGAAAATTGCTAAGAAGTTCGGCAAAAAAATGAAATTTTAATTCTGGATAAAAACTTAACCAGCATCTCACTTTCTCCTCAAAAATTTAAAAGCAAAAACCCCAATCAAAACAACCAATATCCATTTAATATAATCAAACAACATTTCTATAACAGTAAACACCGCACCAACAGAAGTCAAATAAGGAATCACACTACTTGGTATCTTCGACAAAAACCCCAAGGCCAAAATAGCAGTAACGACAATAACAAAAACATCCAACAAATAAATAAAAGCCTCACTCACCTGTTTATTTTCCATAGTATGATACACCAACTCCTTAACTTTTGGATTAACCCTACTAATCACAATATAACAACCCAAAGCCGCAAAAAGAATATTCAAAATAACAATAACCATCAAACCCACATTACTTACTATCTCAAATACAAGAATAACTCATTTATATATTTTTATGATCTAACAGCCAATACACTACTAATCCTAACTAACAAAACCCTATCAACAATCCTCACTACATCTCGGAACAAACTCACAACCCTTAGGCGGATCAGTATCAAAACACACTTCCACCAACTCACTCTCCTCACTAGTACAAACCCCATCCCCACAAATAGAACCCCCTGAAATTACCTTCTTACATTCCCTCCTAACATACTTACAATAAAAATTCTCCGTAGTATCTTCACAATAAAAAAGCGCACTATCATCTCCCTCGGAATAATTAACACATTCATTCCCACACTTCAAACATTTTATTTCCTCATCACAATCTGATGAACAATCTCCATTAATCGACTCCTGAACATCACAAACCCCATCCCCACAAATAGAACCTCCAGAACCCCCAGACCCACACACTCCTTCATAACCCACCTCAACCCCATCACATTTAGCACTGTCAGAATTATCATAAGTCCTACCATTCACGCCACATACCGGCAAATAAATATCATCAATCCCACAACCCGAATTCTCACACAAATCAACACACTTATCATTTTCTGAAACACCAAAAGGCATCCTATCCCCCAAATTCTCACAACCACCAATACTAACACAATTCTCCCCATCAAAATAATATCCCAAAATCATATAACAGCCCCCATAATCCTCCAAGGGCCTCGAAGGCCTCCAATCACATTCCTCTCCAGAATAATCAACAATTTCTTTCTTAGAAAAATTAAAAACACTATCAAAAATCGGGCCAATCACAGTCCCCCCAGACTTACTATCAACAAAATACAAAACTCCCAAAATCAGCGCAACTACAACCAATCACAACACCAAAATATGAACAACCTTCATCCACCAATGAACAAAAACATATTTAAATAACCTTCCAAAGACTATATTATGAAACGCACCACTCAAACAAACCAAAAAATAATCCAACAAGGCGCAGAAGCAACAATAAGCCTAGAAAAATTCAACAACACGGAAAACAGAATCCAAAAAAACAGATTAAAAAAATCTTACAGACATCCCGAACTAGACACCAAACTAATCAAACGTAGAACAAAAGCCGAAGCAAAAATCCTCAACAAACTCTCAAAAATAACAAACGTCCCAAAAGTATTCGAAAACAATGAATCTAATATCGAAATGCAATACATAGACGGCAAAAAACTCTCAACCCATTTAGAAACAGAAAACCACAAAGAAATCTGCAAACAAATCGGACAAGCCATAACAATCATCCACAACCAAGACATAATCCACAGCGATCTAACCACCAGCAACATGATCTTAAAAGACAACAAACTATTCCTAATCGACTTCGGCCTCTCATTCCACTCAAAAAAAATCGAAGACAAAGCAGTCGACCTCCATCTTCTCAAACAAGCCTTCGAAGCCAAACACTTCTCAATCTACACCCAAGCCATAAACACAATCCTAGAAAACTACAACCCAGAAAAAAGAGAAGATATCCTTAACCAACTCAAGAAAGTAGAATCTCGGGGTAGATATAAGGATAAATATTAATGAAGATCTTTCTGTGCAAATAACCTCTCTATTTCTCTTATCCTCTTTTCATACATCTCCTGATCTTTTTTTCTATTTTCTATTATATCTTTTTCTAATTCATCTGCAGTTTCCTTTGATAAAATTCCTGCAAATTTACTTAAGTTCATATCATCAATCATTTTTCACTCTACAAAATAGCCCCGCCAGGATTCGAACCTGGGTCTAATGCTCCAAAGGCATTGATCCTTGACCACTGGACGACAGGGCTAAAATAGCTTCCTAATCTTATTAAGATGCTTAGAATTGTGAAATCCAATCAGTTTATAAAACTTTTCAATTTCTGATCTTTTTGTTATAACTATCTTCCGATCATGGATAATCTTAGAAACCCCAATGCCTAATCTTAATAAACTTTCCCTTACATCATTTAATAAACTTTGATTATGATTAACAAAACAAATTTGATAACTATTCTGATTTGTCAATCTATAAAAAGACCCATCAGTATCCAATAATCCCCTCAAACAAGCTACCAAAAACTTTTGATTTTCTTTTATCCATTCAGGGATAGTACTTTGATTAGCAATCTTATTCCCAGCCTTAAATCCATTTTCTTCAAAAAAATCAACTATTTTTCTACTATCAACAATTACATACATACATTTCTTTAATTTAGAGAACTCAAATCTACTTTTAACATAGAACAACTTCTCAATCAAAGGCTTAACAAAGTTAGATAAATATTCTCTATCGTCAGACGAGTGACCTGCAATCTTAACACTATAAACTCCAATTTTATAACTCTTTCTTTTTTGGATATGGCCATCTCCTAGAATTATTCCCCATAATTCTGCCAACTCCTCATCTTTTACAGGAATTTTAATTTTTTTTGTATTTCCTTTTGATTTTTCTCCCCCCTTTGATCTACCCCAATTATCACCTAATCTTGCAATAATATATCTTTTATAATCCTTATTTAATTTCAATTTATCAAATGTCTCCTCATCAATCAAAGCAATTTCATTAACAAAACTCCAAAGCTTTCCATACTTCATCCTCAAATGATCTGCAAATTGAGGCCAACTCAAATTAAGTTTATCTTTTTCTTTCCTTAAAAGTTCCTTCTGCTTGCCTTTTACAAATTTTAATCTCATAATAAAAAAAGTGAATACAACTATATAAAGTTTTCTTGACCACTAAACAACGTATATCTTTAAAAACACAAAATACCCACAATTACTATGGCAAACAAGTCACAAACACAGATGCAAAAGCTAGAAAAACCATCATGGTTAAAACTAACAGAAAAGGAAGTCAAAGACTTAATCCTAAAAAT
>CAZOQD010000037.1:0-6973 GCA_964581925.1 Candidatus Woesearchaeota archaeon | reverse complement strand
AAATCCCATCGTTCGCTTCGCTCACTTCGCAGCAAGCTGCGGGGTATTTTTAACCCTAGTTTTATTTCTACCACTTTTCTTCTTCCATCCTTTCCATTTAACTTTTCCCCCACCCCTAACACTCTTCCCAAGAAACTTCCCCTTAACACCTCTCCACTTCCCTTTAACCTTCTTCCCCCCAACACCCTTACCCTTCTCAACCCTCTCCCTTTTCTTCCTCTTATTCAACCTAAAAACTTCCTCCTTAACAATCAAAATCTTTCTATCAATATCTCTAACAAGCTCCTCAAAAGTCTGCGATTTAATCCTAAACTCAACTTCAGGAAGATCCTTCTTCTTAAAATAATCATGTTGCATCTTCTTCATCAAATTTCTAACAGTAGCTTTCTGCAAATCCAAATGATTCAGATTAACTCTCAACCTAGTCCTTTTAATTTTTTCCCAAAAATATATTAACAAAACAACACCAATCAAAAAAAGAACCAAAAGACTAACCCATTGTTTCACAATAAAACTCCAAACAACTCCAATCGTAGACCTATAAACCAATTTAATAGCAGTCTGATTTGACTGGACCTCCGACAATTTAAGATAACCCTCATCAATTAAAACAATCGTATCTTCAAACCTCTCCTCATTATAAGAATCGACTATAGCCCTATACTCACTATCCATCGAAGACAAATCAACCTCTAAAGACACAGCATTATAATTTTCATTAAATATTTGGAGCTCATCTTTAGCCAACAAAGCCTGCTTCTTTATCTCCTCAACATCTTTAGCATACTCTATAGCTAAACCATAATCAAACTTTTTTCTAGATCTCTCCAAAGACAATTGACCTAAATAAATTTGCAAACCTTCACTATATTTTTCACTAACACGAGAGATAGGAATAGACTCCAACTCCATCCCCTCAATATCCAACTTAGCCCTATCTAATAACTCCTTAGCCTCTAAAGATTCATTACTAAGTGCACTTACCGACACTGTACTAACTAAAAGAAACATTACAACACTAACAAAAAATAACCATCTCATTTTAATCTAAATTTTTTCGGAACTCTAAAAAGTTTAAAAAATCCAAAACCTTTTTTAAATGCCTGCTTAGCCTCGAGAGTCGCAAGTTTCTCCTCTATCTCAGTAATCCTCTTATTATAACTCTCAAGCTTCAACTCATAAGTCCTAGTCTCAATCCTCCCTTTCACCAAATAATCAGATTGCAACTCTTTCAACAATTCAATAACATTATCTTTCTCAACTCTCAATCTCTTATTTTCATTTGAAAATTTAAGCAAATGAGCCCTTTTATTCTCAAGCTCTATATGGCTATAAATTGAAACAGAAAGCTTCTTATTATATTCATCTATAGCATTTCTATACTCATCCATACTCATCTTCTTTTCATTAAAACACTCCTTCTGCACAATCCCAATCAACTGATTCAAGATAGCTTGTTCCTCTTTAACTCTTCTCAACTTCCTTTTTATAATGCCAAGTTTTGTAGCTTTAAATGTTCCAAAACTAAACAAAATCAAAGTCAAAAGAGATATAGAAAACTCAGCAGGATATTTCTTAACATAATATGTAATCCTCCCCAACTTACCTTTAACCTCAAGAGCATAAATTAACTGCGCCTCTTTAGTTCTACTCAGAGCCTCAGCAAAATCCCTCCTCTCCAAAGATATCTTCGCTAATCTTAACAATCTAGAACTCGCAGATGCATCAATATTCTTCTCCTCTGCAATAATAATCAAAGACTCTAACTCATCTATAATCTTTTTAGCCTCGAGAGCGCTAGTCACCTGCTCCTCTATCAAATCATAATTTTGCGATACCAATCCATAACTTCCAAGCAACATCGAACTTTCCATCTCAACTATCAAATCATCAAGATAACTATAACTAAGATTCACCTCTTCAAGTTTCTTCAACAAATCCTTAGACTTCTCAAGCAACTCATTTGCATCACCTTCACTTATCTCATGAACATCTAATGTAACCTTCTTCGATTCAGTATAAAAACTAGAACCTACCTTACCCTCTACCAATATAGTAAGTGTTTGCCTTCCCAATTTAAGATAAGTTGGCGAAACTATCTTCAACGTAACAGAATATTCCTCTCCAGGACCAATATAAGAAATCTCTTTCGGAACCAACTCCAAATACTTCGACAAACTCCCTAAAACTCTAAACTTCAAACCAGTAATCGATCTATTCGGCTCTCTATTTACAAAATTAACAACAACCTCATTCTGCTTACCCCTCACTATTTGATAATCCGCTCTCGACTCAACACCCTCATCACCACTACCACCCCCACCCCCACCACCCCCACCACCGCTACCACCCCCAACCGTAACAACATCCACAGAACAATCAGGATCCTGCGCATTACCACAATCAGTTACACAAATAGAATCACTAACATTATAACACTGAAAAGAAATATTCGCCTGTTGAACTAACAAAGTATTATTAGTAGCATCACTTATCGCATTCCCAGAAATATTAACTCCACTAACATAAAGATAAACAGTTTTAATTCCTGGAGCCATACTATCAAGATCAGAAAAAGTAACATTAACTGGATTATAAATAAGAGAATTATTAGAAATATTCCCATAATCCAAACCTAAAACGCCCGACTGATTCTCCAGTCCAGAAGGCAAAGTCCAATTATAAGTAATATTATAAGCCGTATTAGAAATATTAACCGTCGTTCCCCCCAACAAATTCCTCAAATATCCATTCAAACTAAAATTCCCAGGAGTAAGATCAACACTAACTGGAGAACTAGTTATCGTCTGATACAAGTAAGGACCAGCCTGACTCGAAACAAGAGTCATAGTAGTATTCTTCTCACTCGCATTACTTCTCCCCCTAATCTCATCAATAGTAATAACAACATCTTCTTCATTAACATCAGACAAGAAAGAAGCATTAACAGATACATTCAAACTCGAACCCGCAGAAACCGTAAAAGTATTAGAAGGTTTTATAGAATCATGATCAAAAAACACCCTTCCTTCCGCAATATCATAAGTCAGCCTAAAATCAAGACTACAATTATTATTTGAAAACTCTAGATCTCCCGTATTATTCAACGTAATATTCACAATCTCTTTATTCTCATCCCATCCCGTAAACGCACCAAGCGCCGAAATTGTCTGCCAAGTACAATCCCAACTAGCATTTAGTGTAGTATTACTAGAATAACTAGAAGCACCGATAGTATCATTAGCCCAAATTCTAAAAGTATAATTAGTCTCACTAGTCTCCGACCTATTCAAAACAAAACTCGCATTCAACACAGTACTAGCCCCCTTAACACTAGTATTAACCATCGTAACATTAACCCAACTCCCAACCCCATCACTAAAATTCCGGTACTGCAAAACAGCACTATCAAAATTAACATCAATATCAGAAACATTAACCGTCACGAGAATCGTAACATTAGGATCAACACCATCAGTAGAATTAGGAGTATAACTCACAAAATCAAAACTAGGAGCCGAATTCCCAGTTATGGTCCTCAACCCAGTATCATTAGAATTACTAGCAACATCCATAGCAACCAATTTATAATCATAACTCTCCCCAACTACCAACCCCGATTGATTAATCAATATCTCCCAATCCAACCCATTTGAAGATTTTATCGAACTACTAAAATTACCAAAACTACTAGTATTCACCCATTCAAGTGTTTCATTAGGTCCAAACTTTTTTAACGAAGATTGGTATAATTGAAAGATCTCATTAGCACTTAAACTTCTATTCCAAACCATCACATCATCAATAGAACCATTAAATAAATCATAAGTAGCATACCCCTGACCTAATTTAAAATCAGGAGAAAGTGAAAACGTATTTCCAGATACATTACTACCAATTAAAACCCCATTCCGATAACCGTAAATCCTCCCTCCTGAATGCACCCATCCCAAATGTATCCACTCTCCAACAGTGTAATCAATAGATATGTAATCAACATTAGAATCATAGTTATATATCCATAGTTTATCGTTTCCAGAATATTCCCCTTGCATGATTCCAAAATATCCTTGACTATTTTGAATAATTCCCTGTCCATCATATATAACAGAACTTGCTAAACCAGCATCATTAGGTTTCACCCAAACCATAATGGTCCCTAGATTATTTTCTATTAAATCAGATGCTGTAGTAACATTTATAACATCATTCTTCCCGTCAAAACTTCTAGAAAACCCATACTTAGCATCAGTAATATTCACAAAAGATCCACCAATATCTGTAGCATTATTCCCACTCCCACTAAAATCAAACACGTGCGTATCATTCTCCCCATAAGCAGACAAATTATCAAAATTCAACAACAATGTCAACTCATATGTCAAATTCCCCGGAGTAAACAAACTAAAATTCTCCCCATAAACAAACTTAGTATTATTCCAAGTATAACTTATATTACTCAAATACTTATCACTCATAGTAACATTTATCTGAAAACCACCACTCGCTCCAGAATCATTATTAGGAGTAGGCCCCACAAAATCAATCAAAGGACTCAAAGTATCAACCGTAAAAGTATTATTAACCGTAACAAAACTATTCCCCGCCCAATCAAACAACTCATAAAACCAAGTATAAACCTGATCAGCCAACCCCACCACAACCCCAACTATCCCCGAAGTCACATCAGCAACAAAACTCAACGTAGTCTTTGAAACACTAGAAAAAACAGCCCCACTAATACTCCCATTATTATCTAACCCAGAATAATCCGTCAAATTAGTAGCATTCCCATCCGTATTCTCAAAATCATACCAAGCAACTAACCCACTACTATTCAAATCACTATTTCTAACCAAACCAGATCTATAAATAGTTTCTACTTCAAGAGAAGTTAAAGACCTATTATAAATCCTAACTTCATCTATTGATCCATTGAAATAATATGGGGCACCAGCATAAATTCTCCCAATTTCATCTCCGGTCCCCCAGCCCGCACCAGTGTTTCCAGCCGATTCTGTCGTTTGATTAACCCCATTTAAATATAATGAAGTAGTTTTATTGAAAGTATGAGTCACTACAACATGATACCATTGATTAATCGAAATAGCATCAGTAGTACGTCGACTTATATTTGCAGATCCACCACTAGTCGTCCATCCACCAAAAGCAAGTTTGCCAGAAGGTAAATAAAATAACCAATCTCCCACTCCTCCATTCTTTGTTGATCTTGCTATCCCTTGATTACTAGGCGCACTAAGTGCATCTAAATTTACCCACGCAGATACAGTTATATTTGTAGTTATATTTGCAGTTGAAGAAGATAAAGTAACATAATCATCCACCCCATCAAACTCCAACCATTTATTATTTTCCTGATACAAATTCAAAGTAGCATTCTTAACCCCAAAATTATCCGAAATATTAACCGTAAGATTAATACTAGAAGTTGAATTATAACTCCCATTCACAGGCAACACCAAACTAGCATTCGGATTAGTAGTATCCACAGTAATCGTATACTTATCAGACGCATTAAAATTATCAGATTTATCATAAACAAAACTCTGATACGTATAACTACTATCAATCAACAAATCACTTGCATTCCTCGATTGATTAACCCACAAACTCCACTTATCAGTATCATATTTTGTAAGAGAACTCATATATAATTGTGCAACTTCATCAGCACTCAAACTTCTGTTCAAAATCAATGGATCATCAATCAACCCATTAAAATAAGTACTAGTACCAGCTCCACGCAAGGATCCAACTGAAGGTAATGAATTAGCACCACTATCTATTGTTCCCGTCTTTGCAACACTATTTTGTTCAACACCATCGATATATAAAACCATAAGGCTCCCATTATAAGTACCAGTTATAAGGTGCCAATCATTTATATTAGTTAAATTAGCATGAACATAAACTCCACTTCCAGTAGTAATACCAAAAGAAACATTGTTACTTCCAGTCTGATAAAACTCAATATGGTTTGCAGTTGACCAAGCTTCTCCTAGAATAATTTGCCTGGAAACAGAATCAGATTTAACCCAAGCTGACAAAGTCAACTCAGTTAAATTTTCCAATATTTTAATAGGGCCTAATGCAATATAATCATTATCTCCATCAAATTCAATTGCCCCACCATATTTACCACTAACATTCCAATTACATCCTCCACCCATATTTACACAATCTCCAGAATTATTAACATTCCCTAAATCCTGCGTATGATTATTAGTCTCATTCTCCCCAAAAACACTAACATTATTAAAATTCATAAATACTACAACAGAATCATTAAACATAGTAAAATTAGTCCCATTCCAATTCCAAATCAACCTATCCAAATTAGCCTCACTAATCGAAACATTAAACTCAAGCGAAGTATTCGTCGTATAAGTATCATTAGCAGGATTAGGCGCAACAAAATCAATCAAAGGATTTACCGAATCAACCACAAAACTATAATCAGTAAACCCACTAACATTATACTTAAAAACAGGCCCCGTATTATCAATAATCTCACAAACATCCGTACAATTCACCCCATTCCTCCGAGCCTCCGCCGAAACAGGCGTACCATCAAGTCCATAAAACCACAATTCAGCAGAAATATTCAATTCCCCATAAACACTACTATCAACCGAAATATTATTCGAACCAATATTCAAAACAGAATCCCAATCCACACTCTCATTCAAACTCCCATTAAACGCCGACAAATACCACAACCGACCATTACTATTATTCCTACCCACATAACTAACCGGCCCTATATTACTATTTGTAATATTAATCACACTCCCAAAAACCAACCTTATTGAACCATTATTACCTGAAACAACATCAGACGTAACATTTACCGTACTATTAATATAAATCTTATCTGCATAAAGACTAATATTCCCGGAGGTATTTCCTAATGCAGTTATCTCTGAAGTTATATTTATAGTGCCTGAAGCAG
>CAZOQD010000036.1:0-7047 GCA_964581925.1 Candidatus Woesearchaeota archaeon | reverse complement strand
CAGCACCAACTAAAGCTCCAGCTCCCAATGACATCCCGGCAGTTCCAAGAAAATTTCTTCTTCCCTCGATCTTCTTAATATCTCGAGCATCTAATTTCTCATATACCATACCAATATCAACCAGATTAACTATATAAATCTTTGTATGTGTTACTACTTAATAGTATAACCAGATATTAGAAACCATCCAAACTCTTCTGCCCACCCTCACCACTATTACCACTACCACCCTCTTTCCCATCTCTCGAATTAGCCACCTTCTTATATGTACTCCACGACTTCCTAAATATCTCCGGATACTTATCCCAATTCTCCTGAACAAACTTAATAGTCACAGCATTCGAAGGATAACCCGGCCCAGCATCCCCATACTTCTCCCGAATCTCCTCCATTCTCTTCTCCCTCAACACCTTAGCCAATATCGAAGCCGCCGAACAACTTTTATACTTCTCATCAGCCTTATGCTCCACAACCAACTCAACCTTATCATCAATTAACCCACGCAAATACTTCTCAAACGCCTCACAATTAACACTAGGACAATCAATATACGCTTTATCAGGCCCCAACGAATTAATAATCTCAGCCTGCTTATGAGCCTCAAGCCAATTCAAATTCAAATCCTCAGAAGCCAACGCCTTATCAATCTCGGCAGGAGAAATCTCAACAACCATAAAATCATCCGCCACTTCCCGAATCTGCTTATCCAACTCCATCCTCTTCCCATGAGTTAACAACTTAGAATCCTTAACATCCCCCAACTCTTCTTCCCTAGAATCCTCAACCATTACCCCAGCCATAATCATTGGCCCAATCACAGGACCCCTTCCAGCCTCATCAATCCCCAAAACTTTCATAATAAAAAATAAACAGTTACCTTTATAAATTCTCTTTTGATTCAAATTCCATAGCGGGATGGAGAAGTCTGGAGTTCTCGTCGGGCCCATAACCCGAAGGTCGGTGGTTCAAATCCACCTCCCGCTATTAAAATTCTAAAAATCGTCCACTCTACCCATGGCATCAAATATACTTACCACATAAGGATTATCATAATTTAAATTCCCCTTAGCAATCTTTCCCATCTCCCTTAAATACTGCACCCTATTCTCAGGATGTGCATCCATTTTACCTTGATAAGCCTTTAGCTGGAATCCTTTTGAAGCCAATAATATCAAATCTAATTTTAATAATTTTCCAATTTCAGAGTCTCTTTGCATTAACCTACCTGCAGAAATAACTGTCTAAGTTAAACTACTAATTGCTTCATCAAAATGACCAGTTTTACCCAAATTCATACCACGATTGAAAGTATCAATTATGTTTTCTGTTTCGTCCTCAAATAATTTAGCTTCAATTGCCATACCTATCTCATTATCTACTCCTTTTTAAACCTCACCAATCCACTATCCCTCAAAAACCACAATCATCTTTATATACCATTCTAAACATTCCTAGTAATGACAAAAATCCTAGTTGTAAAAAGAGAAGACCTATTCAAGAACAACCATTTCGAAGGTTTCAAACACATCGACGAAGAAAACTACATAGACTTTATTCTAAACAACCACTATTACGAAGAACGCTGCGAAGAACTAGAAAACAACCCCGAACATATACAAATAATCCCCTACGTGTGGATCATCAACCCAAAAACAAAACAAGCCTTCATTTACAAACGAGCCTTAGGAAAAGACTACCAAGAAACCAGACACGTAAACAAACTATCCGGAGGCGTCGGAGGCCACATAGACCAAGAACCAAATGCAATCAACCCAAACACAATCAACCCCATCACACACTCAATGAAAAGAGAACTAAGCGAAGAACTAATAATAAATCAAATCCCCGAAGTAAACTTCATCGGCTACATAAACGACGACTCAAACATGTACAACAAAGTCCACTTCGCAATCGTAGGACTAGCAGAAACCGAAGAACCAGTCAAACCCACAGACGACGGCATAGAATCAGGCTCCTTCCACTCAATAGAAGAAATAGAACAACTACTAGAAGACCCAAACAACGAAATAGAAAGCTGGACACAATTAAGCTGGCCCTCAATAAAAAAACACCTACAAAACCTAGACAACAAAACAAACGAAATAACCAAAGAAACAACAAAGGAAATTACCAAAGAGATAACAAACGAAATAAAAAAAAAAATAACCAAAAAAATATGGCCAAATCAATTCAAACTAATCGAAGAAGGTAATAAAACCTACGACATAAGACTAGCCGACTTCAACTGCAACCCCGGAGACACCTTAGTCCTAAAAGAATGGAACCCAGAAACCCTAGAATACACAGGAAAAGAAATAAGAAAACTAATCACTAACATTAACAAAACAAAAAACCTCCCCTTCTGGAACGAAGAAGACATCAACAAACACGGACTTCAAATAATATCTTTCAAATAAATAAATAAATAATAAAACAAATCATTCTCAAAAAAAACCAAACCCTCAATCCCAAAACCCCCATTCCCCATACTTTGAAGGAAGCTACCCCAATAACACAGCAACAGTCAATGGACTCGCAGGAGATAAAAAAATAACACTAGATAATGAAAAAACCTACGAAATCGTAAAAGTAAACAAAACAGAATATGCAATAGAACTATTCTCAGCATCAGACACCAACGCAATAACAACAATATACAAATGCGCCAACGAAACTACAAAAATCCTAGATACTCCAGATTTAATCCCTCCAGAACCAAACATAACCCAAACCAATAATTCAACAAACACAACAAATAATAACAATACCGAAACCAACCAATCCGCAAATGAAACAAACGAAACAACTGGAGAACCCTCAGTAGAAACAAACACAACCCAACAAGAACCAACCAATCAACCACCCACAACAGAAGAATCAAACACAAAAGAAAACTCAAAACTATTCACTGTAATTGTCGTAACAATCATAATACTAATCCTGGCCATAACCGGGATATTAATCTTAAAAACAATAAAAAGAAAATTCAACAACGCAGACGCAAATTTAGAAACTCAAATTAACCAACCTTAACAGCAGTCCCATATGCAAGCATTTCTGAAGCCCCTGCCATTACCATCGAAGTAGTAAACCTAACACCAATAATTGCATTAGCACCCAAATCAAGCGCCTCATTTATCATCCTATTGTAAGCCTCATCCCTCGCATGTTTCGTCATCTCTGTATAAGTTTTAACCTCTCCCCCAATTATACTCTTAAACCCGGCTCCAATATCTCTCCCAATATTCCTAGCCCTCACAGTACTACCCTTCACAACTCCAAAAACCCTAACAATCTTTTTCCCAGGAACATCATTCCCTGTAGTAATAATTATATCTTTCATTTATTTTTTACCTCCCTGTCTTTTACCTTCACTCTCACCCTCTCAATCTTATCCTCACCACTATTAAAAAGAATCACAACCCCAATAATCAAAATAGGCACCCCATAAACCAACACCCAATACGAAGAAAACAAACTATAAAAAACCAAAAACAACCCTAACGCAATCGCAACAATTCCCGTCATCGTTCTACTCAAAGTATTCATAATAACACAACCCACCCCCATTATTTAAAACTTATGATGATTCTTACAACAATATTTAAATACTATAGCCACCTATACCTAACTATGGTTACAACAATACAAATAGATGAAAATTTAAAAGAAAAATTAGACAAACTAAAAATACACCATAGGGAAAGTTATAACGCATTACTCCAAAGAGTCCTTGAAAATTGTAACCTAAACTATATGGACAATGAAAGTTTAATCGCAACCATAGAGGTTTTGTCAGACCCTAATTTAATGAAAGGGATAAAAGAAGCACTAGAAGAGGAAAGTAGAGGGGAAGAAGGAACTTCATTAGAAGATTTAAAAAAAGAACTAGGAATTTAAAATGTACGGATTAATTTTCAGAAATCCCGCAAAAAAGTTCCTAAAAAAGATAGATAAAAATTCTCAAAAAAAAATATTAACCCAAATTGAAAAATTAAAAGCAAACCCTAGAATTGGTAAACCCCTTACAGGTAATCTAAGGGGACTATGGAGATTAAGGCAAGATAACTACAGGATTATCTATAAAATTAAAGACCAAGAATTAATCGTTTATGTAATCAACATAGGAAACCGAGATAAAATTTATAGATAAAAATTCACCATATCTAAACAACAAATAGAAATTAATATTAAAAAGCAAACAATAAACCTTAAAATGGCACCATATTAAAACTAACTAAAATTACCTTCCAAATTTAGACATGCTAGGTTCCAACACATTAAATGGAAACGGACGTTTATTTGAAACAAAGGTCATATATCTTAAAAAGACGTACATTTGTGAGTTCCAAATCTCGCTAAACTCCGCAATCCCCCTTTGTCTTTTTCCACCGACTATTACAATAATCCAGTGAATGATTCCTACCACTTGTATTAGTGTTTTCCATAGTCCAAGAATGATCCCAGAAATTATCCCCACAACAATTCTCATCAAAGCTTCAACTCTCTCACTCATAATTATACCCCTAATTTTATGATACCATATAGTTAATAGATTATTTAAATCTAACTTAATATAACACAAACCTTTAAATTCTATAAAATATCTTTATTTCTTTTATTTTCATAAGCCACCATCGCATACAGAAATTAAAAATTTCTGTCTCTTCAAAATGCTTTGCACATTTTGAACATAATGGTATTGCACCGCGTTGCTAAGATAGGTTACAAAAGTGTAACAGTTAGTAGATTTTTTATAAAATCTAGAATACAAAGTTTTTTAAATATCTAATTTTAATAGTAAGTATGATGAATGCAATATATCTTTGGCAATGGAAACAATAGACTCATTGTTTTAGCCAAGGGCTTGTTCTTTATTCATCTAAATTAAATAAATTTTGGCTATTTAGTGTAGCTTGGAGTAAAAAATGAAAACAGACAAAACACAAGAAAAGGAAAGAAGTGAAGTAAATTTAGTGAGAACTACATCTCTTTGGCGACATAATAAAAGTTAATAATCCAAAAGATTATTTTAGAAGTAATCCAACTGTTGTTAAGGATATTGTTGGAATTGTAAGAAATGCTTTCAGTAGAGAATTAGAATATGCTGATATTTATGAGCATATTACATCTCCAGAGAGAGTGTATTTATTGGAAAATGGTTCAATAAATGCAATGTCTTCTTATAACAGACTGGTTTTATCAGGTATTCCTTCATTAGTTGTTGAAGGTATTGCTGTAAGCCAAGCAATACAAGGAAAGGGATTTTTTAAAGACGTGACGGAAATTGCAAGAAGCAATGAAGCAGTCATTTGTTTGAGAACACAAAATCCATTTATGTATAGAGCATTAGAAAAATATTGCTCATACATTTATCCAGGACAAAATAGAATGCCAGTTGCCGTAAAGGCAATTCAAGATGACTTGGCAAGTCATCTAAGTTGTGGAATTGATGAACAGGGTGTAATTAAAGGATTTTATGAAGGACTATTTTATGGAGAAAAACCAGTTCATAGATTTGTAAGTCCTTTATTTGAAAAATTGGGTATGGATGTAAATAATGGAGATGCTGTTTTGGCAATTGGTATAAAATGAAAATTGCAGTAATCTCTTGTTTACATGGAAATGAAAAATATGGGTTGGAAGTCATAAACAAACTTCCGTCTCATATTTCTTCCTTTATTGGAAATAAAAAAGCAGTAAAGGAAAATAAAAGATTTATTGATGTAGATTTAAACAGATGTTTTCCTGGAAAGGATAATGGGAATAATGAAGAAAAAATTGCAAATGAATTATTAAAAAAGCTGAGGGATTTTGATTATGTAATTGATTTGCATTCAACTTCAAATAATTGCCCTTTATTTGGGATAATCACCAAACCTAATAAACCAAAGATTGAATTTGCAGAAAAACTTGGATTAAAGAAACTAGTTATAATGTCCCCAAGATATGCTTCTGGAAAATCTCTAATTGACCATGTTAAATGTGGAATTAGTTTAGAAATAGGTCCTCATGAACAAAAAGAAAATGTAAATGATACTTATAATATCTTAAAGAATTTGATTTATCAAAGAAAAACCCATACTAAATTAGAAATATTTGAAGTATTTAGTGTTATTAAGAAAAACAAACAAGATATCTTAATCAATAATTTTGAGAATATAAGGAAAGGTCAGATAATTGCTAAAGATAACTTAGGTAATCAGAAAGCAGATTTTAATTTTACTGCTATTCTTGTGGGAGAGAAGTCATATAGTGATGTTTTATGTCTGGCTTGCAGAAAAATATCTTCAATACAAACACTTTTAAGCTAACAATTTATTCATATTTTATATAAGCATAAGCTTTAAATTGTATAATCTTATCTTATATCTATGCCGATGTCGCATAATGGTATTGCAGTGGGTTGCTAACTCACGCCCTTTGGGGCTCGCAGGTTCGATTCCTGTCATCGGCGTATTTTTTTTGATTATTTCTACTAACTGTTACAAAAACATTCCCCAGATAAGATACTAACTGTATCAAAACTGTAGGCTATCTTGCTAAGCCGGGCCCTTCGGGGCTCCCCGGTTCGATTCCGGGTGTTGGCGTATCTCTCAACTTTCAGTTGAGATACGTCAACCAGTGAATTGAACGTAGTGAGATTCACGCAGGTGGCGTTTTGTTGTTTGACCCAGTCAAACAAAATGCCACACCTAGAAAATTGAACGTAGTGAGATTTTATAGTGGTGGCGTTTTCCTTTTTTTACTTTTCACAAGATTTATAACCCCTTAACACACAATCTAGCCATGACAAATAACCCAATCAGCCAAGACCTACTCAACAAAGTCTGCATCGTAACCGGAGCAAACTCCGGAATGGGTAAAATCATAGCAACAAACCTAGCCAAAAGAGGCACAACCCTAATCATGGTCTGCAGAATCAGAGACCGATCCCATGTCGCACTAAACGATGTAACCATGAAATCAAAAAACCCAAACATCAACCTAATGAACACAGATCTATCATCTCAAAACGACATCAGAGAACTAGCCAAAAAAATAAAC
>CAZOQD010000035.1:0-7177 GCA_964581925.1 Candidatus Woesearchaeota archaeon | reverse complement strand
CAATGATTAATTTTATATAATTTATCTATCTCTTTCTTTAATGATTGACGAGCACAATATAAGAGAGAAGATAAATGTTAGTAAATTTATTGAAAAACTTAACAGTTATGGATACGATAATATTGAAGCTACTAAACATACTTTTTTTAGATTAAGCGAAAAACAAAGAAAGATTTATACAGAAGAAAAACTGAAAAAGATAATTTCTACAGAGCGTCCTCTTGAAGTATCCCTACAGAAAAATGGAAATTATGCTATAATTTATAATTTTAAAAGCAACAACCAACTACTAAAAATATTAATTGATCTAGGTCCTAATAAAGTTTATATAGTTACGTTTTACATACTAAACAGGGAGCAAATAAAAGATTTTAAAAATGGATAAATTCTTAAATAAAGTCGGAGATTTTGATTATGATTCTAGAAATGATATTATATTCTTCAAGGTTAAAGATAGAGAATACTCTCATTCAATAGAACTAAGTAGTTTAGTTATAGATCTCGATAAAGAAGATTTTATAGTTGGATTACAAATTATCAATGCCTCTGAAATCTTCCAAATTTCTAAGGATATATTAAGAGGTGTTAATGGTTTCCGTTTACAAGCCAGAATAAATGAAGGAGTGATCCAAATAAATTTATCTTTTGGAACCGTTTCAAGAAATAACAAGATCGAATATAAACCCATTATATTTGAAAGAGTAGATGAAAATTTTCCAGATTCCGAGATGATTTGTGTTTCTAAATAATAATGGGATTGCTCAGGGTGCCCAGTTGTTGCTCAAGGTTCTTGTTTATAATACAACTATTATAGGCAAATATTCAAAATAATTATTCTAGCTCCTTGACAAAAGTAATGGGGCTATCATTTACAGGTTCATAACCCATATGATTCCAGAAGCTATTATTGACACTATCTAGTATATAGATTTTGTCAAATCCTTGTTCTTGTGTAAAATATTTAACTGCATCAGTTAATCTTCTTGCAATGCCATTTCTCTGCATTGTAGGTTCAACTTGAAGAACATCAATAGCAACTACATTACTAAGACTTACTCCTGGAGACATTACAGATCCCTTCTGATTTGCACGAGTATAACCAGCAACATCTCTTTCGGGAGTTTTGGCATAAAAATAAATTCCATAACAAGGTTGCTCAAATCTACTCGCAAATTCAATTACCTTTCTTTCATCATTTGCATTTTCAGGTACTAATTGTCCTACCCATATATCGTTACTCATTCTAAGGTTCAAGAATCTCTGTTTTTAAATCTTTTGATTCTTTTCTGGACACTTTTTGAACAAACTAAAACCTTTCAGATACACCACGATTTCCCAACTCCAAAGTAATAAGAAACATTTAAATAGTATCTAAATCTAGTATACACATAAAGTGTATACGCAAGTATTACTTTATAACACCTCTTTTCCCCTGGACGAGCAAAGACATGCTTTTGCATGACACCTGCTTATCTAGGGTTTATATTCAAAATGATAAGAAAAAATAATTCACAAAATAATCTTCAAACCAATTCATCTAAAATTAAATTTTCTATCATTATCAATTAAAATGCCAGACATTTTCGACAACAAAATTTTATGTGGAAAATGTAGCTTAAAAATGACCCCTCAAATTATTTCTAAAGATGGAATCAACCTCCGAGCAGTTTACTGCCAAAAATGCAACATCAAAATCATCCACCCAAAAGACGAACAAGAATACAATAACTTCATGAACCTAAAAAAGAAACAATACCACGTAAAAATGAGATTCGTAGGAAACAGCTACGCCGTATCAATCCCAAAAGAAATCGTTAACTTTATAAAAGATCATGAACGAGTAATGGATAACATGGTTAAACTAGCTTTCGAAGATTTCGGAAAAATCAGCCTAGATTTCGGCTGCCAAGAAAAAGACTGCAGTGATGCCAAAACAAGTTCTGTTCCTAGAGACAAAATAAATCGAATTAAGAGGTTTCATTAAGATGAAACAAGAATTAAAAACAATGGAGTCACAAGGTTATTTTAGTGATAATCCTTATCGTTCCACAATGGGTATTTCTGGGGGAATTACTAGGGGAAAAAAGTTTGCAATTGGTGGTATGTCAAACCATGATATGGCTCAGTCTACTCTTGTTTCATTAATACCTTTTTCATTAATTATTGCAGGCTATAAAAAACATGCTGCTGAAGATTCTTCAGGAATTAAGTCAACAAGAACATTAAGAGGTTTAATATCTAATATTAGTTTCGAATTAGTTAAAATAGGGGGATATGCATATATGGGTTATTCATTAACTCACTAAGTAAACTAAAATGCCACCCCAACCCCCAACAAAACTCAGAGTCGCAGAAGCATTACAAGATGATGCCTACCGAGGAATTGCAAGAATCGATTTCGAGATTATGAAACAATTAGGAATCCGAAGAGGAGACATCATCGCAATCAAAGGAAGCAGAGAAACAGTTGCGATAGCAGACAAGGCCTATCCAGCAGATGTTGGAGAAGGAATAATTAGAGTCGATGGAATCATAAGAAAAAACGCGCGTACCAGCGTCGGCGAAAACGTAACAGTAAGCAAGGCAAACGTCAAAGAAGCAAAAAAAGTCACAATAGCCCCAGCACAAAAAGGCATCAGAGTCCAAGGAGATTTAAAACCCGGATTATTAGGACGTGCAGTTATCAAAGGAGACATCTTAGTTCTCGGAGGATTACAAAGAAGAAGAGACATGATGGGCGATGAAATGGGAATGGACGACATTTTCGGAAACTTAAACGATTTATTTGGAGGAGGTTTCAATAATCTAGGCGGAATGCAACAAATAAGATTCATCGTAGCCAACAGCAACCCTAATTCACCTTGCGTCATAACAGAAAACACAGAAGTAGTATTAAGTAATAAACCCGTAGAAATATCTGATGAAACAATCCCCGAAGTTACATACGAAGACATCGGCGGTCTAACAGATGAAGTCAAGAAAATCAGAGAAATGGTCGAAGTTCCATTAAAACATCCCGAAGTTTTCGAACGTCTAGGTGTAGAACCCCCAAAAGGAGTACTCTTACACGGACCACCCGGAACCGGAAAAACCCTCCTAGCAAAAGCAGTCGCAAACGAATCAGACGCCAACTTCATTTTACTCAACGGTCCAGAAGTCATGAGCAAATTCTATGGAGAATCAGAAAAAAAGATTCGAGACATTTTCGAAGAAGCAGAAAAAAACGCCCCTTCAATTATCTTCATTGACGAAATAGATTCTATCGCCCCTCAAAGAGAAGATGTCGGAGGAGAAGTCGAACGTAGAGTTGTTAGCCAATTATTAACCATGATGGACGGTCTACAATCTCGAGGAAAAGTCGTAGTCATCGCAGCAACCAACCGTCCAAACTCAATCGATCCCGCATTAAGAAGACCTGGAAGATTCGACAGAGAGTTAGAATTAAGAGCCCCAGACAAAAAAGGAAGATTACAAGTTCTCAAGATACATTCACGTGGTATGCCTCTAACAAAAGACGTCAACCTCGACCATTTAGCAAGCGTAACCCACGGTTTTGTCGGGGCAGACATCTCAGCCCTAACAAAAGAAGCAGCAATGGTCGTTCTAAGAAGATTATTACCAAAACTTAACCTAAAAGAAGACGAAGAAATTCCAGAAGAAGTTCTAAAAGATTTAAGAGTTACCAAGGCCGATTTTGATGAATCTCTAAAAGTTGTCAGACCTTCAGCTATGAGAGAAGTCCTAGTAGAAACTCCCAACATTTCTTGGTCAGACGTCGGAGGTCTAGACAAAATCCAACAAGAATTAATTGAGGCAGTTGAATGGCCACTAAAATACCCGGGCGCTTTCAAAAGAATGGGAATAAAACCTCCTCGAGGAATATTACTCTACGGACCACCAGGAACCGGAAAAACCCTTTTAGCAAAAGCAGTCGCAAAAGAATCCGAAGCAAATTTCATTCAAGTAAAAGGACCTTCCTTATTATCAATGTGGGTCGGAAAATCCGAGGAAGGAGTAAGAAAAATCTTTGACCGTGCCAGACAAGTAAGCCCTTGCATAGTTTTCTTCGACGAAATAGACTCTCTAGCCGGAAAACGTGGAATGGAATCCGGAACAAAAGTAACAGAACGTGTCCTAAATCAACTTCTAGCCGAAATGGACGGAATAGAAGACCTATCAAACGTAATCGTCATCGCCGCAACCAACCGACCCGACATGCTAGACTCAGCATTACTAAGACCAGGAAGATTCGACCGTATCTTGTTAGTCGGCTCTCCAGAAAGAGAAGGAAGAGAACAAATAATGAAAATCCACACCAAAGAAGTACCCCTAGCAAAGAATGTAAACCTAAACAAACTAATAGATCAAACCGAAGGCTATACCGGAGCCGACGTAGAATCATTCGTAAGAGAAGCCGTCATGTTAGCCTTAAGAGAAAACATAGCAAGCAAAGAAGTAAGCTTAAAACACTTCGAAGAAGCCCTAAAAAAAGTAAGCCCTTCAGTCACTAAAGCCGACATGGACCGTTACAGAAAAATCGAAACAGATTATTTAAGATCAGCTAAAGCCGCATTGGAAAACCAAAGCGCCTATCTCGGATAAACCCGAAATTAGCTGAAGAAAAGAAATAGAAATTTGGTGTTCTAAAGTATTAACAAAAGTATCACAACTAATCAAACTCTAACTATTGTAAGGAGGAAAAACTATAATGCAAAATTGGGAAGATCAAATTTGGAATGAGATGAAACGTGTCAGATCAAGAATGAATCAAGCTCTTGGAATGAAAGATTTTTCAAACCAATCTCTAGAATGCGAGCCTAGAAACTACAGACAGGCCTGGGCCGATCTAAAAGAAAACGAAAAAGAATTTCAGATAGCAGTAGAAATCCCCGGAGTAAGCAAAGAAGACATCAGTTTAGAAATTCTAGACAACGGACGTTTAGTAATAAAAGCCGAAAAAAATCAAAACAAAGATTCTAAAAACTTGTTGGACGATGCAAATTCTTGTTGCTCAACCGAAGAAGAAATCTGTTGCTCAACCAACGATTCAATCGACGATTCAACAAACGATTCAACAGAACAATCAGACGATTGTTGCACAAAAGATGACTGCAACTGCCAACCCGGAAAAGCACACAGATACAGCCGACTAAAAAGCTACTCTGGATTCTACAAAACAATCAGATTACCAGAAAGCGCAGATCTAAAAAACATATCTGCCAACCACAAAGACGGCATACTAAAAATCTCCATCCCCAAGATACCAACAGAAAAAAGAAAACGCTCTATAAACATTAATTAATTATTTTTTTATTTTTTATTTATTTTTACTGTAATAATCTTAATATTATCATCTAAATGTTTTTAAACCTTGTTAGTTAAGATAAATCATGAGTTTCGAAAGTTCAGACCTTGTGCAAAGATTGAATAGATTAGTTGATGCCATACCGACGGATATGGAACGAGAATTTTATTCTGCAATTATCTTGAGTGTAAATCTTGGAAGAGGTTACGGAGCATTTCCAGATTCGGAGGATAGAGTATCTGCACCTCCTAATGAACTGCCAGAAATAGCATTTACAAGATACCTAGTTGATAAAGCTAATGGGCGTGCGTAATTCTACAATCCTTCAACTTCTAGTCGTAACCAAAACCTCACCACTTTCTTTCTTAACAAACGTATGCTCCGCCTGCGCAACAGGCTTATGACTTTTCTCAATCAACATTGCATGATGCTCAAACACTCCACTATTAACCAATTCCTTCATAGCAATCCTAGCCATCTTACCAAACTCCTTCTCAACATCCCTCATCGAAAAAGGCAAAGTCTGAAACTTCTCCAAAACAAACTCCAAAACCTTCCTAGCCATAGGACTCCTAACACTCTTCTTCTCAATCAACTCATAAATATTCCCGCCCTCTCCACTATAAATCTTCCCTTCTCCAGTTGTCGCAAACGGCTCGATAGCAAACCCTCCACTAGGAAGGCTAGCATCATGCCCATTCCCATAATTAGGAATCGTAATCCCGCTATGTATCTTATACCGATCAAGCGAATGCCCCGACAAATTAACAACCGGCGAAAACCCCTTACTTTCAATAGCCTCCTGAATCACACTCCCAATCTCATCAAGAGTAGGATCCTTTTCCAATAAAACAAGAGCCCTCTCCAAAGCCAACTCCGCACTCTCAATCAATTCCTTATGCTCATTATCATCAGTAAGATCCAAACTAACAGCAGAATCTGCAATAAACCCATCAACATGAATCCCAAAATCCACTTTCAACAATCCACGAGCAACTTGCTCATCATCCAAATTAGGATGAAAATGCGCAGCCACATCATCTATAGCAAAATTAACCGGAAAAGCAGACTTACCCCTCAACTCTTCAATCTTCCCATGAATCTTCTCAGCCAACTCAACCAACTTCACTCCAGGCCGAACCACATCTTTAATATACTCCCGAACTTCCTGCGAGATCTTCCCAGCCTCAACATAACTTTCAATTTCTTTATCATCCATCAAAAAGCAAATTATTTATACTATTTAAAGTTTTAAAAAATATGAAAAAGAACATAGAACTAACTCTTGATCAATATGCCCTAGTTGCAGAATCAATGCGGGATAATCACAAAGGCGTCGAGACAAGAAAAGAAGCAAATAAAAAAGTAGTATCTTTAGCAAGAAGATTATACCCTAGAAGCCGTAAAAGGAGATTAGAAATATTAAACTATTACAGATCTGCTAAAGACGACATTAATAAAGATAAAATTAAACCTGCAATAGATTCTTTCGCTGTAAATTATCATGAGTTAGATAGTGCAAAAGCAAGATCAGATTGTGATATGGGTGCCATAGATCTGATTGCAACAGTATTTGAACACAATATTAGAAAAGTTATAGAACTTAGTTTATATTACAACGAAAGAAAAGCCACTTATGCTTAACACCTCCAATCACCCCCAAAACAAACATAAATTTATATAATCCCCAAATCACATTCAATCATGAAAAGATGCGAATGGGCCCCTCTCGATAATGAATTATACCTCAAATACCACGATGAAGAATGGGGCGTAGAAGTTCATGATGATAAAAAATTATTTGAGATGCTAATTCTCGAAGGTGCACAAGCAGGATTAAGCTGGAGTACAATCCTCAATAGGCAACATACT
>CAZOQD010000034.1:0-7248 GCA_964581925.1 Candidatus Woesearchaeota archaeon | reverse complement strand
AGATTCTATCTCAGGAGGGTCGCATCTAGGGAACCTGGGTTCCCTGGATACCAAGTCTGACATCTCCAAAGAATTCATATCCGAACAAGGAGTAAAAGACTTCGACCTAAAAAAAGATTCAGAAAGAGTCACAATAGGCGACTTACAAAAAATCCACAGAAAAAAAATCGAAGTAACAAAAGAAGAACAAAAAATCGAACAAGAAAAGATCGAAGAAAGAAGACGTTTCTTAGAAGCCCTAAGAGAAAGCGACAGACTAAAAGTAGAACAAAAACAACAACAAGAACAAGAAGAAAAACAACTCGCCGAACAAAAACAAAAACAATTAATCGAACAAAGACAACAAGCACTAAGAGAACTAAGAGAAAAAGAATCAAAAGACGTCGATCAATATCTAGGGGGCAGCGAACTCCTAAAAGATAAAGAAAACAACAATTACCAAGAAGGAAAAAAAGAAGATTCAGATTCTAGAGAAGAGTTCGATGAATTATTTTAATCAACAACTTATAAGGATTATCCCAATCAATACTTTTTTAAACCCCAATTCTCTCAATTTATCATGAATATTGAAATAATCAAAGACGAAAAAAACGATTTAGAAGTAACAATAGACAACCAAACAGTAGCCGAGCTAGTAAGAGTCTACCTAAATAAAGACGACAAAGTCAAACTAGGCGCTTGGAGAAAAGATCATTACAGTAAACCCATAAGACTAAAGGTTGTCACAGAAGGCAAAACAGCAAAGAAAGCCCTAAGCGAAGCAATATCAAAAGCCTCAAAAGACCTAGATAAGTATAAAGATGAGTTCAAAAAAGCTAAGTGAACAAAGAGATTATTTAGTATATTTTGATCCAGAATCTAATAAGTACGGTTATTCTTCTGAAAAGTTTTATTGGGGATATTCTAACTCTTTAAATTCATTTGATTTAATCGATATGAAAGAATTCGACCTTACCAAGGAAGAAGCCAAAAATCTTTGTAGCCATCTTAATAATGATTATAAAAGAAAAAAAGATCCCCTCAACTTTTTAAACGCTAATCAGATATCCAAAAGTTTAATTCCAAGAACAACTCATATTTCCATCCCTCATAAAAAAATTAATAATCTTCAAATTCCAATCACTCACCATCATCAAAATTCTCTATAATGCACAATCTAATAATTAATTATCCTATCTCTATCTAACCCTTCTCCCCCTAACCAAAACTCCTACAAGAATTATAATCAGCGCAATCAACAACGCCAAGAGCTGATAATAAATTCCCAAAGTTCCAAGATAAGAAAACACAAACGCGAAAGGAATAATCCCAATTAAACTAGCCAACATATAAGTTCTAAATTTCACATGACTAAACAAACCAAGAACATAACTCAAAATATCAACCGGAACACTCATCCTAAGAAACACAATACTCCAAAATAAATTCTCCTCCGGAATCATCTTCTCAATCTTACCTATTTTATCCAAACTAACAACCTTCTCAACCAATGGCCTACCATATCTCCTAGACAAAATAAAAGCAATTGCCGATCCAATCAACCATCCCACAACACTTAACCACCCAGCAACAACCCATCCAAAAACATTCGATGCAATCGGAAGCAAAGGCAAAGCACTCACCGGAGCCACCACAATAGAAACAACTAAAATCAAAACATACAAACTAGCACTAAAATAATCCTTACCAATAACCCCCTCCAACCCCAACAAATCCTTCTGTATCAAATAAGAAGACAATATAAAAAACAAAACTATAACTACAATACCCAAAATCGAATTTATTTTTTCCCTTCTCATCTAACCAATACTAACATTTAACATCAACTAGGCAACTCACACCCACTCTTCTCACTCAACTGCTCAAACGAAACAAATCCAGACTCCCTACTTTCATCAGCAAACTCCCAAGTTGGATAAGATTCAACTCCTGCAGCTATGCAAGCCTGCGTCTGCCCACCATTATTTGGCAACGAGCACTCAATATACTCAACGTATTTCCAACTCTTCCCAAAAGATTTCTTCTGATCTTGACAATGCGAGCACCAATAAGCTCCATACATCCTAGCACCACTCTCAGTCAAACAACTAGCAAACTCATCATACTTCCCAGGCCCTCTATCAAAAATAGGCGTACTAAACAAAACCAAAACCAAAATAACAACTCCAATCCCAATAAAAATATACTTATAATTCATCTTCTTACCACTCTCGACTTTCTTAACAACACCATGCTTATCTCTCTCATGACTAGCAAGTCCCTCAAACGTACCAAATTCCCTATCGCACTTCTCACATTTAACTTTCATCTTATCATCAACTCCGATCTATTTATAAAACTTACCTCTCACCAACCTTCAATTCCCTTATCTTCCCATATCCTAATATAATCAATATCACAAAAGCAATAAATGCCATCATAGGAATAGTAATAAACCCATAACTAACTGAAAAATAATCCGAACAACTAGCCGAATATCCAATAACATCACACCCACCTTCAGGAACCACCCCAATTTGCATCATATAATGATAGCCCGCAATAAAAGCCCCAATAACCGAAAGCACCAAACTATTAACAACAATAGCTTTATTCTTAACCTTCATACTTATCAAAAACAAAAACGCCTGCGGATACATAAAAATCCTCTGATACCAACACAACCTACAAGGATCATATCCCATCAGATCCGAATAAAACAAACTCCCTAACATCGCCGTAAGCGAAACAATAAAACCTAAAACAAGATAATTATCCTGCAAAAAGTGCACAATACCATCGTACAACTTAGTCCTCACACGAAACACAAACTTAAGAACAAAAAGCAGAACCAACAATCCCAAAGCAATACTAGAAACTAAAGTCAACAATTCCAGAAAATTCACAATTATTTCCCTTACCATTTAACAACCCAACCCTCCTCCATCGACACCACACCCTTTAACCTTCTTAACTCCCTCCATCTCCCCCGGCTCACTTCCACTCACCACATAATCCAAAACATCCGTCTCACTCCACTCATGAGCATGATTCCAAATACTCCAATGATATCTCCACTCATTCCATCCAATCCCCAAATGCTTAACATAAATCCCATTATCAACCAAAATCTTCCCAACCTTCCTCCCCGTCATACAAGGCCCACTATAACAATAAACAATAATATCCTTACCCGAATTCTCCCCTCTCAATTCCCTAAACGAACCAACAATCCTCTCAATAGCCCCATAATCAGAATGATCTCTATCCTTATACGCCGGAATATTCACAGCCCCAACAATATGCTCTTCCTCATACTCTTCCTGACTCCTCAAATCAACCAAAATAAAACTATCATCTCCCTTCGCCATTCCTTTTCTTATATGATGCGGACTAACTGAAACAGCACTCTCCACAGAATAAAACTCGGCAATCAACTCCTCATCACTCTTATCTTCCAAAATCTCATAAGTAATCACAGACACAACCGAACTCAACACAACTATCAACAACATCAACCCAATCAAACGATTTTCATTATTCTTCATTTTCATACCTTTCCATTTAGTTATTTAAACATTTATATGATAACCCAACCATTCTAAAACTATATAAATTCTTTTGCGAAACTAGTTTCATATTCTCTTTCTCCTAAGCAAATTAGCATTACTAACCACAGTTATCGAAGACAACGCCATCGCAATCTCCGCAACAACCGGATGCAACACACCACCAATTGCCAAAGGAATCGCAATAATATTATATGCAAAAGCCCAAAACAAGTTCTGCTTAATCTTACTAAATGTAGCCTTACTCAAATTAATAGATTGAACCACTCCTTCAAGCGAACCATTAGCCAAAACAATATCTCCTGCCTCAATCGCAATATCTGTCCCCGTCCCCATAGCAATACCAACATTACTCTGCTTAAGCGCAGGAGCATCATTAATCCCATCCCCCACAAAAGCAACCATTCCATCCTTCTGCAACTCCTCAACTTTCTTTGCCTTATCTCCTGGCAAAACACTTGCAATCACCTCGTCAATACCTACCTCATCAGCAATAGCCCGAGCAGTCCTTTCATTATCTCCAGTAATCATCACCGTCTTATATCTACCATTTTTCAACCTCTTAATAGCACTCCTAGAATCCTTCTTAACCGCATCCGCAACCCCAATAACTCCTAAAACCTTCCTACCTTCAGCAACAATCATAGTTGTCCTCCCACTATTTTCCAACTCCTCCAATTTACTATTAATCTTATTCAAAGAAATCCCTTTATCTTTCATTAAAACAGAATTCCCTATAATCATCTTCTTACCACCCACAATACCCTCAACACCCCTCCCCCTTAAAACTTTAAAATTCTTAACTTCCTTATACTTTCTAGATTTAACATAATCAACAATAGCCCTCGCAACAGGATGTTCACTTAATTTCTCAAGCGAAGCAGCCTTCAAAAGCATATCATTCTCATTAGTTTTAGAAATAGAATAAACATCCCTAACCTCTGGCTTTCCTTTAGTAATCGTCCCTGTTTTATCAAACACAACTATCCTCACTTCTTTCATTGTCTGAATAGCCTCTCCCTTTCTTATCAATATCCCTCGCTTAGCCCCCATACCACTACCAACCATTAATGTAATCGGAGTAGCCAATCCAAGAGAACACGGACAAGCTATAACCAAAACCGCAATCGCAACACCCAATGACCTACTCAAATCCTGACTAACTAACAACCATCCCAAAAAAGCAAAAACAGATATACCTAAAATCGTCGGAACAAAAACATTAGTAATCTTATCCGCAAAAGCTTGTATCGGAACTTTAGTACCCTGAGCCTCTTCAACCAATTCAATTATATGCGCCAAAAAAGTATCACTCCCTATCTTAGTCGCCTTAACATACAACACACCATCCTGATTCAAAGTTGCACCTATAACCAAACTCTTAACCACTTTATCAACTGGAATACTCTCCCCAGTAACCATACTCTCATCAACAAAACTCCCTCCCTTAACAACAACTCCATCCGTAGGAATCTTCTCCCCTGGCTTCACAATCATAACATCCCCTATCTTAACCTCACTAATATCTATCTCAATTTCTTTCTTACCCCGAACAACAAGAGCCTTCTTCGCCCCCAACTCCAACAACTTCCTAATCTCACTACTCGCCCGCCCCTTAGCCTTAGACTCAATATATTTCCCAGTAATAAAAATAGTCATAATCATACTACTAACTCCAGAATAATCTTGAGTAATCCCAAAAAAAGACAAAGGCCCAGTAAAATAAGCAACAACAGTTCCAAGAGCAATAAGCGAATCCATACTAAAATAAAAAGTATAAAACCCTCTCAACCCCATTCTAATCGTCTGCCCACCAATAATAAATATAACCGGAAAACCCAAGGCCAACAATACCAAAGGCATAAACTTCATAGGAACAATTGGCTTCCCAAAAACCATCCCAGAATACATAATCAACATTATAGGCACCGTCAACGCCCAAGCCCCAACCAACTTTCTCTTCCAACTTCTAATTTCTCTTTCCTCAATAGATTCTTCTTCCATTTTTTATTAACTAACTTTTACTCTGCATTTATAACTTTATAGCCAACATTAGAAACCGCATTCTTAACATCCTCAATTGAAACATTATCTTCTGCTTCAACAATACTTTTATGAGTCATCACACTAACTCTGACCTCACTTACTCCCTCAAGCTTTTTAATACTCTTTTCAACGTTCCCACTACAAGCAGCACAATGCATCCCTTCAATAGTCAATTTTATTTTTTTCATTTTATTATCTACTCAACCACCAATTTCCCAACACCCATTCCCATACTACAACTAAATGTAAATGTACCTTTTTTATCCGGAACAAATTCCACATAATCATCGGTTCCACGAAGATATTTACGAACCCCAAACTCTCTTACCGTAAAATCCCTAAAACACCCATAAACACTATCATCGAGTCTAATTCTCACCGTCTTTCCAACTCCCACTTTAACTACATTAGGATTATAATTATAATTTTTCATACCAATAGTAACCTCCTGAATCTCTCCATTCAACGCAACAGCATTTCCAGTAGTTCCAGCATCAACTCCTCCTTGTAAAAAGAAGTACCCTCCAAAAACCATTAAAAAGAAAATCGCAAATCCATACAAAGTCGACTTTTCCATTTTATCTTAACTCTCCTTTCATATATTTATCTATCATTGTAATAACAAACTCCTCGGCCCAAAAACCATAATCCAAATAGTAGCAACAGTTAAAACAAAACTAGCTCCTATGGTAAAAAAATGATCCTCTCTATAATCTCTATCCTCACTTCTTGTCTCTTTATACAACATATAACTCAACATCAATAATATAGCCCCACAAACCAAAAACACAATCACTCCCGCCATTTTCAAATTATCATTATACATCATAACCGCAGTCATAGCTCCCATCAACCCCCCCATGAAACCTGCCATAAGCCCTTCCATTGCCCCCATAACTCCACAACACTTCCCCTTCCAAACCCCTAACACAATCCCAACACCCATCCCAAACACACTTCCCCAAAACATACCATTAGTCGCCCCAACGTAAAACCCTGCCAAAAAACCCGACATCATCCCAATAGTCATCCCAATCATCATTCCAGTCATACACGGAAATTCCTTAAACGCCCTAACCTGCCTAATCGACGGCATAAGCAATCCATAACTCAATATAGAAAAGAAAATAAAAAAACCATACTTAGGAATAAAATCCTCAACGCCCCTAAATTTAAAATAATACAAAATCCCAAATGTTATAAACGAAACTACCAGCGAAATAAAAATCGTCTTCAACAACTCCCCCTCAACTCTACTTCCTTTCAATTCTTTTGTAAATTCTTTTAAACTCATTTTAATAAACCTTTCACGTAATCATAATTATATAAACTCTTTTGTGAAACTAGTTTCACTCTCCACAACATTTTTATACCTCAAATCAACTATTAACCCATGGAAAATAAATACGTCGGATACATCTTGCTAGGAGTCTCTTTATTATTAGTCTTCAACATTACCTCATTCAACTCGATAATAACTGATATGAATAAAGATTCCTGCACCGAAGACGACTGCATCTACCACCAATCCTTCAACAATATGTATTACATGTCCCTAGTTACCATAATCCTACTAGTGATAGTAGCAATAATTCTAATCTTCGCAAAACCCCATGAAAAACTAGTCGTACAAACAAAAACCATCCACAAAAAA
>CAZOQD010000033.1:0-7299 GCA_964581925.1 Candidatus Woesearchaeota archaeon | reverse complement strand
GTGAATGACAGGGATAAAAAAACCAAACCAGTATACCAAATAGTAACATTTATAAAGATTGGATTAGTATGTATACTATGGCAACAAAGTATGATGTTTTTGAAATAGTATATAAGAATCGTACCCCTATGAAACCGATTGAAGTAGTTAAGAAACTAAATAAGAGAGAAGAGGATTATCATAACATCCATAAGTTACTTAGGAGTCTAGTTAAGGACAAGGTATTGATTAAAACCAAATCAGGCTTTGACATAAAAAAATCAGATAAAACTAAACTTTTATATGATCTAATTTACTACTGCACTCATAATGGTATTAATTATAACTTTTTATTAGATAAAAGTTTGGCAGATTTTATCTATGGAGCCCTAAAAAAAGAAGAGTTTCAACAAAAAGATATTAAAATTAATCCTAAAACTTTTAAAAAATATATAGAAATTTTAGATAAATATGGTTTAATTTTAATAAGTTCTAAGAAACCATTAAAAGCAAGAATATTTGATAATATTCTAATCAATAACTTATTAGTTTATTTTAATTTTAAAATCAAACCACAAAGAAAATATACAATTAATTATTTAGACGAAATAGAAAAAGAATTAAATATATACAAAAGATTAAGGAAAAAGAATGAGAAAGGATATCAAAGAATAGCCAAAGAATTTGAAATTTATTTTGTTCAGCATAGTCTTTCTTTAGAAGGCAATCCAATAACGTTGCCAGATACGATAAGGATTATAAAAGATGAGGTAATACCAAGAGATTTAAAGAATGAAGATGTAGAAGAAGTCAAAAATTATCAAAATGCCATCCTTAAAATGTTAAGGGATGCTCAACAAGGAATGTCTTTAACAAAAGAAGCTATTTTAGAATATCATAAATTAGCTATGAATCACAAATCAAAAATTGCAGGAATAATAAGAGATTATCCCGTACATATAGATAAAAATCCTAATTTTAAAACCGCAAAACCAGAGGAAGTAAAACCTTTGCTTAAAGGGCTATTAGAAAAATATAATGAATTTCTTAAAAAGAAGAAAAGTACAATAAAAGAGATAGTTAATTTTTCTGCATATTTCCATAATCAATTTCAATATATTCATCCATTTGGGGATGGAAATAGTAGAACCACAAGACTAATTACATTTCATTTATTACATTTAAAAGGCATACCCATGCTTGATATCCCTTTTGGTTTATTAGATGAATATCTTAGTTATACTAAGGGTTCCAAAAAGAGAAATGATAAAAAATTATTTGAAAATCTTCAAAAAACTATTTTGTTTAATCTTAAAAAGATTAATGAAAGGCTAGAGGAATAAATATATAAACTTCAACTACTTCTTTATCATATCTTTCCCAAATGATGGAGATTAAATAAAAAAACAATCCCATCAAATATTCCACTTCGATGTCTTGCTCGGCGTAGGCGTTTTTATTTTTATTCCATTTACACAGAGACTTGGAATGTTTTCTAATAGATTTGAAAAATAAGTTTAATGAACTAAGAGTTAGATTGGAATCTTATAATTCATAGCATAATCCCAACCATTTACTATTCCTATAATTATTAGTGCTGCTGCTAATCCTCCTCCAAATATTGCAACTACACCTAGGATGATATTTATTATTGTTGGAATAGAGTTCTCAACCCATGAGAATGTCAATACTTCAATAGAGTTGGTTAAGACATCATGGTCTGTTGGATTTAACATAATTGGGACAATTACTGCTATCGAAACAACAATCACTATAAACTCCAATATTCTTAAAACTTCGCATTGATTAAAAAATAATCAATCAATGATTGTTCAACTAACTTATCCCTAACTAATCTAAGAGTTTTTTGTAAAACTGTTTCAAAATAAAATGTTTCACTAAAATGTCTTTGTAAAATTTTACAATTACTTTCTAAATCTTCATCATATATGTCACTTTCTAATAATTCTCCTATTCTAACCATTTCTTTTGCTCTTCTAAAATCTTCATCATTCTCTAATACAATGGCACCCAATAAATTTTGTGATAACGTTAATGCTGTTGTTCTATGGTTTCCATCTAACATAATATAATCTGATTTGGGATTAAGATTAATAAATTTTTCAAATTTTTCTCTCAAATCATCATTAAAATAAAGAATAACAATATCCTTATGAATTACTGGGATCATTGGGATTTTTCTATTATCTATTGCTTTATTAAAATAATCTTCCATAATCTTAGTATTACGGATAGGATAATCATTCAAAGTTATTACTTGTTCAGGTGAGAGTTTTATTCTTTTCCTATTATATTAAGTGAAAAATCGCCTCTTATAAACTTTCCCCTCACTTAATAAATTGGTAATTTTCTTGTAAAATCCAAAATTTGTAATCTTGTCTTGTAATTAGTTTAAAAAATAGCCCCCATCCTCAATTAGGGATGTTAAATAAATAATCTTGGAAATAGAAATAAGGTAGAATTTGTAATCAATTAAAAAAACATCAAAAAAGTTATTTATCTGATCTTCTTTAATGCTTCGTATTTTATTTTATATCTACTTTTTTCAGGTTCATTACTAAGCCTCATAGATCTTTTGTAAATAGAAATAAGTCCTTTCAAACTTAGACATTTGATATTCATACCATCAAAATTAAAAATTTTGAAATCTTTTGGCCCTTTGTATAAAAAATCAATTTCATCAAGGTCTACTTTTAAATCGCCTTTGTTAATCATAAGACAATACCATTCTTTCAGGTATTTGTATTTAATTTTTCTTTTTTTAAGAATTTTAATCATTTTTTCATTAAATCCTTTTGGGACATAAAAATCAATATCATGAGGTACTACCTTTTTATCCTGGGTATAATAACAATACAAATAACTCCCCTATAAAATTGGAGTAATACCATTCTCATCACATATAGAAATAATCTCTTTTCCAAAACTTAATAATTTATCTATTTTCATACCCATCAATATAAAAACAAGTATTTAAAACTTCTTTTAAGAGTATTGATTTATTATCAAAATTATCTGTTTTTTTGATTCGCTTAGGAAATATCCTAAAAACTAAACCCAAACCCACTAACCTCTTCAACCGCCTCAGTATTCAAACTAGGCCGAACAATTATCGAACAAGTATTCGGATTAGGTTGATTATTATGCTTGTCCTTACATCTAACATAATAATTCCTGTTAAGTATCCATTCAGTTGTATGTATCTGAAAGTCTAGCGTATCCATCTCAATCCCCGTTTCAACCTCAAAATTACAATCGCTATTAGAATAACCACATTCCGCATTCTCATTCGTAATTATCTTCAACTCGCTCTCCCTATAAACTCTAACTATCAACGGAGCCTCTCTATCTGTCTCAACTCTAAACTCAACAGAATCATAAGCCGCATTACCTCCAAGATCCACGCACTTGATAAAATATTTATAATCTCCCTCAACTAAATCCTGCCTCTGACTATGCACATTTGATTTAGTATCTAAGAACAACAAATAATCCTCCTCTCCACTAGGCTCACCATTTTCCTCATCATTATAATAATAACACAAAGCCTTTCCATTATCGTGCCCATTATCAGTAGTCACTTCTAAGAAAACAGGTATGGTATCTGTCGAACCAAAAATATCCTCCTTCGGTCCTATATCAACTATATTCAAAGGTTGCGTCCCAACAACTGTATACAAATAACTCTGCTTATTCGTATTCCTATCTCCTTCCTGAGCCCATGGTTGATCTTTACACTTAAAATAATACTCATTATCTTTTCTATCTTCCAATCCAGTTAACGTTGTCTCACAAGGATAAACTTGCTGATTATTCATCTCAAACAAATTACTAGCACATTCCATTTCATGCTCCATATCCTCATACTCCCTATCTTCTCTACTCCACTTACATTCACTAGGTTCATTAACGTAAACCTCTAACTCAAAACTAGTCTGATTAAACTTAACAGGATTCCCACTCGGAACATTTGTATCAACAATCAATGGAGGGGTAGTATCAGGACCTTTTTCAACACAGAAACTAACACTATATGCATCTTGATTAAAATTCCCATTCGCATCTTGACATCTAATAAACAAAGTGTAATCCCCATCATTCTTCAATTCTGGGTTTACTGCATTCAAATGTGCAGGACCTGGCAAGGACAATTTCTCAGTATGATTATACCTAAACAAGTTATCTCCCGCAACAAAATATTCCATCTCCTCAAATCCTCTAGTTAAGTTATAACCTATCTTACACTGGCTTGGTTCCCCAATCCCACTATTTGGATCTCTTGTAATAAATGTAAACTCAAGAGGGAAAAAGGCTCTTATACATTCCCTATTATCCGGTTTAATCTCTACTCCTGTAGCTGGAGGTCTAATACTAGTATCAGGTATAAATGTATGATCATCATTAACTTCAACCATCTTTATTATAGGCGAGTTAACATCATTAGGATTAACCCAAACACACTTCTGATCTTGAGTCCCTGGATTAATTATCTCACAAGCCTGCCCAAGACTCTTACACATATATTCGCTACAATGTTCAAACTCATTACAAACCTGACAATCCCCACCACCTATCGGAGCCTGCCAAGGTAAACAAATAAACTCCACAACCTCTTCCGTTTTCTTATGATAAGTAAGCAAGAATATGGCCGTAGCAATTCCTAATCCTGCAACTATCGAAACCGCTTGACTCGCTCCAGCAGCATCTAACAATCCCGAAACGGCACCCCCAATCCCTCCATCCAATGCCACCAATTGTGACACATCATCTCCCCCAGCCAAATCCCCAATAGTCCCAAAAATCCCTGCACCAATAGTCCCTTTTTGAATTATTGCTTGAATACCTGCTCCACTAAAAATACTATGAATAGTTCCCGGTTCAGTATCAACATGAACATCCGTTTCAGTATTAGTCCCAATTGGATCATCAGTACCAACTCCTCCAATCCCCACACTCGGAATCTTGCCCACAGGATCCGGATTACTAATATCACCTCCAGATGGTACATTTGTATTTTCCTCTGAATCCGAAGCAGGCACTGTCTCAGAATCCTGCCCACTAACCATCCCCATCAAAAAACTAACGGCAAACATACTCACGACTAAATTCAAAATGATAAACATCACATTAATTCTAGTCATCCCTTTCTTACTGATTAAAAACCGGTTCATCATCACCTCCATCCGATTCTTCAAAAACAGTCGTCTCTTCTTCATTTACTTCCTCAAATTCCTCATAACTCCCTTCCTCAATCTCCTCACTTGTAACCTCAACATATTCATCATTAGCAAAATTCTCAAACAACCCAGTCTGTATACTCTTCCTCTTACCATTTTGCTTCCATGCAATTCCTCCATCAGTATAAACTCCCAGAAAATTAACATGTGCCCCACAATCTCCCAGACTAACACAAGCTTTGTTCATTACATCAGTCCACCCAGTTTCTAAAACCTCACAATTTTCCTTACATGTTTTTGTTCCAAGTATATTTGTCTTGAACTCAACAACTTGCTTCGAATTACCAAAACTACATACTTCCTTTGCACTACCCTTACCCCAAAACTCCAATCCTGGAGGATTCGCAGGCAAACAAATATGCCCTCCTTCCAAAACTCCACGATTTTTACTAGCCTCATCTTCTTGATCTGCCAAATTCTGCACCTCAGTATTACTAGCACTTCCATCATAATGCAATCCTTTAACCCAAAAACAATCTCTCTGATCTTCATTCAAACAATCCTCTTCCGTAAACTGATCTATACATTCCGTCCACCTATTAACTCTACAAGCAGCCTCTATAAAATCACCAAACTCAGGACCATGTCTCTCTTCAATACAAACCTCATTTCTAAAATCTGAACAAGGCTCAATCACTTCCTCTCCCTGAATACAAACATGTCTAAACTGCCTACTTCCAACTCCATCCTTACCATTTCCTTGCTCCCCCATATACTCACACCAGCTCTCCCCATTTCTATAACTTTCCCCATTTTGAGTATCATAACAATTCAAATCTCTACAGAAATTATCACCATATTTTGCCCTACCCTCCCCACAAATACTCCCCCCTAAATAATCACAATTACCACAATCACTAGATTCAATATTTGGATCACCAGGCCTACAAGACTCTCCTTTACTAACAACTTTTTGCCAATATCTTGGATCATTACTATAAACTCTATTAGCATCATAAATATTAGCTAGATTCCCACAACTATCCACAAAATAAACTTCATCCTTTCCATCAACACAAGTAGTCTCTCTAGTTGGACCACAATTAGTAGCTAACTCATCAGCCGAACATAAATAATCTCTAAAAAACTCCCCTTGCCCGGTAACATTCCCTCCTAAATCTCCTCCATCCGAACCACTACATTCCTGCCTTGTCGTAAACCTACAATCTCTCCCACTATCAGTCTCAAAAACACAAGCTCCCTTATCCTGAGCAAAAGCCAATAACACACACTGAGCCTCATCAGTAACATCTGTCCTAAAATTAGTTTCCAAACCATAAACATTACTAAGTCTCTTACATCTAGTAAGGGTCACAAAACTCGACTGATCTCCAATCAAACAACACCCCAAACTACATTGAGGTAAATTCTCATCATCTTCTACCCATGTTCCCGTAGTCAATTCACAAACCTTCTTAGGAGTATTCTTCGAACAAATACCTTCCTCACTATCTATACAAATCCCTCCCTCACAAAAACTAGTAGCATCACAACTCGTCGGACTACTCCTATATCCAGTATCACATTGATCACTATTAGTATTCTGACACCATGCCCCACTAACAGTCTTCTCACAACAAACATTAAAACTCGGAGTAATTTGTTCATCCGTAGCATCAGGATCTTGCGCCACTACTAGACCACTAACTAAAAATAATACAAAAATAAAAACTATTAATTTTTTCATACTATCTAATCACCTCTTTTTTCATCTTACTCTTTCTCCAGTTATTTCCCATATAGCATAAATTACACTACCTATTATGCCAATCCAAGTTATTAAGTTAACATTGTAACTCCAACCATATCTCTCAAAAAGTTGCGTAACATTATTTATAAACAAGACTGAAGAAAAAACTATTAACAATATTATTGAAATTCTCCATCTGAATAACCTAAACTTTCTAGCACTATTATTCTTGAATATTTTTTTATTTTTCATATTGCAAATTTAACCTCCAATCTTCTGAGACTTCTATTGTCTTTCATTCTTTTGCTCACTCCTTCCATTATCGGAGCTAAATACCTAATATCCTCTTTTTCAAATTTAGTTAATTGATCA
>CAZOQD010000032.1:0-7316 GCA_964581925.1 Candidatus Woesearchaeota archaeon | reverse complement strand
AGGGTGAAATCTGTTAGTGATATCAATAATGAGTTTAGAATACTTGAAAAGGAAGATATATACATAATTTACATCCCGGTTCTAGTGTTTGGTATTATCTTTTTAATTATTATTATTTACTTTGTTTTGTTTAAGAGGAGAAGAATTAGATATAAGAAAATTAAGAAGTAAGGGTATACTTTTGTGGGATAAATGGGATATAGAGATATTGTGACTAGATTTAAGGTGAATTGGGGAAAAACCAAGGTGACATAAAATTGTGAAATTAGTGAATTATGAGGCAGTGATTATGTTGTGAATTGTGTTATGAGATTTACCATCGATAAAATGAAAAAAGCAATGGAGATGTTTTTTAAAATATTCTCCAGATAGAAAAATGGATAATCCGGCTAAACAACAAAGCAACTCAAACCAGGAACTATAAGATATCAAAAATCAAACAATTCTACAATTATTCATCGAACAAACTTGTAGAAATATTCAACAAAATAAAAAATTATTTCTACTTTTTCTTATCATTCACAATCTTCCCATCTTTAAGCTTGTAAATCTTATCTGCATGACTAGCTATTTCATCATCATGCGTAACTAATATTATTGTCTTACCCTCATCACTCAATTTATGAAACATCTCCGCAACTTCTTCCCCTCTCTTGCTATCTAAATTCCCAGTCGGCTCATCAGCCAATATTACTTCAGGATCATTAGCTAAAGCTCGAGACAAGGCAACTCTCTGCCTCTCTCCTCCACTTAACTCACTAGGCAAATGGTCAAGTCTATGCCCCATTCCAACTTTCCCTAATAACTCGGCTGCCCGCTCTCTTCTTTCCTCAAACAAAACCCCTTGAAAAACCATAGGCAACATAACATTCTCAATAGCAGTTAGTGTAGGAATCAAATTAAACGTTTGAAACACAAACCCAATTTTCCTCCCTCTAATCTGAGCCAACTCCGACTCATGCAAATGCGCAATATTTCTATCATCCAGAAAAATATTCCCTTTACTAGGAATATCCAATGCCCCAACCATATTCATAGCAGTACTCTTCCCCGATCCAGAAGGCCCAACTATAGCGATAAAATCCCCCTTATTTATAGTTATATCAATCCCATCAACAGCCTTAATCGTCTCATCACCCAAATGATAATACTTAGCAACATCTTTCAATTTAATTATTTCTTCTTTCTTAGCAGTCATCTTATTTTCTTAACATCTATGAATAACCTAACAACTAACCATTAAAAATCTTTTTATAATTCATATTCTCTCAATAAACATGAAAACATCAAAAAAACTTTCTAAGGAAGAAATCGAACAAGCAATAGATGAAATCTTTTCCTCCAACCCTTCAGATAAACAAATAAAAAAGGCCAAAATTCTAGCAAGAAGTAAAAACATAAAACTAAAAAAATACAAACAAAAATTCTGCAAATCTTGCCTAACTTATTTCAACTCATTAAATCACCAAGTTAGAATAAAAAAGCCATTAAAGATCATCAAATGCTTAACATGCAATAATATAAGTAGATATAAAATAAACTAAGGATACTAAACCCTCAAATTACTAGAACTTTTTAAATCTTCAAAATGTAAATTTTGAATGAGTCAAAAAGTTATCAGAACTTTTTGAACTTATTAACCAACTCTAACGTATCAGTCTGCCCTAAAAATATAGACCTACAACAATACCTCTCAAGTCCAAGATCATCAAGAACCTTTTTCCCATCCTCTTCCTTATCAGTTCTCTCTTTAAACTCATCCCACAATTGCCCTATCGGCTTTCCACAACTGAAACATCTCACGGGTATTATCATTTTCTATATATTATTTTTCTTTCCTCTTACTTACCATCAAAAATGGAAACGAGACAACTTAATGGTTTCACTTTCCTTCGAAAACTATTCCATTAACCAAGACTGCTTAACTTCTGAGTTCGGAAAGGGATCAGGTGTTTCCAGACTAGTATGGTCGTCTCAATATTACCGAATATCTTTGGTTTATAAACCTTTTTATACCCCTCATTATTACAAATCTTATGCGGGGATGCCGGAGTGGTCAAACGGGACGCGCTCAAGACGCGTTAGCTTAGTGCTTACGAGGGTTCGAATCCTTCTCCCCGCATAATTTATAATGAAATTAACAAAAAAAGAGATAGAAAAAGTAGCAGAGGAGTTTGATCTTGGGGAAGTAATTTCTGTTAAGTATCTTGAAGGTGGAATGATAAATTACATCTTTACATTTAAAACTAATAAGGGTAATTTTATCGTAAGAAAGTTAGGTTATAAGTTAAATGATTGGTGGAAACTTAAAAAGGAATTGGAATTTTCAGTTTTAGAATTTTTAAAGAAAGAGAAATTTTCATACCCTATACCATTATTTATAAAAAATAAAAAAGGAGGTTATATTTTAAAAATAGGTAAGAATTTGTTCGAGGTTTATCCAATGATGAATGGAAAGATAGTTAGCAAACTAAACCAGAAGCAATTAATGGAGGCAATTAAAGCTCTGGCCTTATACCATAAAAAAATAAAAAATTATGGTCCAAAAAATAAATTTATGATGTCAGATCGTCTAAATTGGATTTTAAGTGAATATGGTAAAATGAGGGAAAATAAAACAAACAATAATCTTAATGGGTTAATGCTTGAAAATCTAACTTTTTTTGAAGATCTTCTAAAAAAACTAATCAAGATAAAATTCACTACTAATTTACTTGTGACTCATGCTGATTTTGGTAGGCATAATATACTTTGGGAAAAAAATAAAATAACAGGCATTTTAGATTTTGAAAATGTATCTTATAGGCCAAAGTCATTTGACATTTCAATCCTGTTAAGAAAACTAATCTCTAACAAACAAAGAAAGTTAGCAGTTAACCGTTATAGGAAATTCAACCCTCTTTCCAAAAAGGAAGAAAATCAGATTATTATTTTAAGACTAATTCATTTATGCTCGATTTTTAAGTGGATTTACCAAGATATGGATAAAAGACCAGACCTAAAAGAGAAGTTTTTTATTGAGACAATTACCGAAACAAAAAGGCTAGCTAAACAACTAGAATCATCTAACTCCACAAACTAAAAACACCCTTCTGAATCAAAAATATACTAACAATCACAACAAGAAGCAAATGCAACCCATAATTCAACCCATAAATAATCAAGAACCCACTAATCACATCAATAGCACTAGCAAAATCCATCCCCATCAAAAACACAACACCCTTAACAATAATTCCTAAAGAAAGCAACAACAAAAGCGGATCAAAATAACCAATATTAAACACCATCGCTACCCAAAACAAAACCCCCAATGCTATATCCACACCTCCCAATATCTTAACTATCATAGGATTTTTAAACCCCATCCCTTTTTTAAAACTATCTATTGTTTTCTTTTATGAGATATCTCAATTATAGTTAAAACATCTAGATGACGGTTATAAGAATAATATAATCTGAATGGAGGCATATAAACTTCTCTAGTTAATTTTCTACTATATTTTAACGGCTTACCTATTTCAGGATTGCCAATAATCTTTTTTAACTGCTTAACAATACCCTCTTTCAATTCTTTATCCTTAATTTTTGAGAAATCTTTTATAAAACTGCCCTCATAAGTTACTTTCATCTTCCATATGTCTTATAAAATCCTCAGAATCTACAGTTTTTGAACTTACACTCCCATTCTCAATTCTCTCTAATTTTTGGTCAAGTCTTATAGCTAACTCTATTTCATTCAATCTTCTTTTCATATCCTCAAACTCATTTCTATCAACATTTATCTGTTCCATCTTATTAACCAACTCACCAATCCAAATTACTTAAATCTTTCCTAAACTTCCATAATTCCGATTCAAATAATAAACTTAAAACTTAAAAACCCTTCATAACATATTAACCCATGCTCTCGTAGCTCAATTGGATAGAGCGCGTCCCTCCTAAGGACGAGGTTGCAGGTTCAAGTCCTGCCGAGGGCATATTTATATATTTCAAATCCTTAACAAAATAATGAGTACCTCTAAATTTCAAAGATATCTAGATCAACACCCAATTGAAGCTGCAAGATTAGAAAAAATAACAGATTCCTTACGCCTAAGTGCGATGCCAGAAATAAAAGCAGCCGAAAGATCAGAACAAATAACCAATAAAGATTTATCAATCACTGTAAACTACGTCCCAGTTAATTATTAAAAAATCACCCCAAACTTTATAAACAAACTAAACTATAGTTAACTTATCTAAGATAATATATCAAAATGTCATTCACACTACCAGATCTAAAGTTCGCATTCGATGCATTAGAACCTCACATCGACAAAGAAACCATGACCATTCATCATGACAAACACCATGCAGGTTATGTCAAAAAACTAAATGCAGCATTAGAAAACACAGATTTCGCAGACAACCCAATTAACGACATTCTAAAAAACATAGAACAAATTCCAGAAGACATAAGAAAAGCAGTAATAAACAATGGAGGAGGACATTCAAACCACTCTCTATTCTGGGAACTTCTCACAAACGAATCAACAACTCCTTCAGATGAACTACTTGAAGCAATAAACAAAAAATTTGAATCGTTAGAAAAATTCAAAGAACAATTCGCAAACGAAGCAGCCACTAGATTCGGAAGCGGATGGGCCTGGCTAATAATCAATGAAACTGGAGAACTAGAAATCAGAAGCACTCCAAATCAAGACTCTCCATTAATGGACAATCAAACACCAATCCTAGCCCTAGACGTCTGGGAACACGCTTACTACCTCAAATACCAAAACAAACGACCAGATTACATTGAAGCCTTCTGGAACGTAGTTAACTGGAACAAAGTCAGCGAACTCTTCAAGGAAATCATTAACTAATTTTATATCAAACATTTTTTAAACAATAAATACTTCTAAAAAGAATGAACAGAAGAGCCACTTTAGACATAATCAATTTTATAACAGGATTACTAATCATCGCTGGAGGGGTCATGGTAATATTTAACTATGTAAATTTAGGACTATTGGTAACTATAATAGGAACCTTATTCAAAGCACTTGAAGTAGTACTAAGATCAGGAGTAAAATGACATACTTAACCCCAAATATAATCATAGGAACAATAATCATAATAATCAATATCCTTCCACTAATATCCAAAAAACCAAAATTACTATTAGTTACAGGTTTACTATCACTACTACTCATCCTATTACTAAAGTTCGTTATCTAGAAATCAAGCAATTAAATTTATAAACCATCTTAACTATAGTTAACTAACAAAATGGCAAAACAAAAACAACAACAAAAACCCCAACTAATAAACAAAGACACAATTATCTCAGAAATACTCACAATAAATCCAAACAAATCTGCACTACTTACCGAAATGCTAATGGACTTTGGAATCCATTGCGTAGGTTGCGGAGCTTCAACTTTCGAAACTCTAGGCCAAGGCGTTTTAGGTCATGGTTACACTGAAGATCAACTAACTAAACTCGTAGAAGATCTAAACAAAGCAATAAATTCAGATGATTCACAAACAACCTCTTCAAACCAAACAAACGAACAAACCTTCAACTTAACTCTAACTCCTTTCGCAATATCAAAAGTAAAAGAAGCAATGAAACAAAGAGGAAAAGCAAATTCTACTCTAAAGGTTTCAGTCTTAGCTGGAGGATGTTCAGGCTTCATGTACGATCTCCAATTCATGGACAACCCTTCAAAAGAAGATCTAAACTTTAAACAAGACAAAATAAATATAGCCGTAGACAAAAACAACCTAGATCAACTTAACGGAATACAAATAGACTTCGTTGATACTCTAAACGAATCTGGATTCAAATTCGAAAACCCAAACGCAACCCAAGATTGTGGTTGTGGTAAAAGTCTTCATTAATTATTTCTTATAAATCCAAAACATTTTTAACAATCTTAATTCATCTACCTCTATGAACCAATCAAAACAATTCCCAACCCTCTCTGGAAAAGCAATCCTCTCCCCTATGTCTGGAATAACCGACGTAGCTTTCAGAGCATTATGCAAAAAATACGGCGCAGCCATGACCTGCACCGAATTTATAAATTCTATAGCGATAAATCGAAAAAACAAAAGAACCCTAGAAATGCTAAAAACCGATCCTTCTGAAAACCCAAAACAAATCCAACTTTTCGGAAACTCAACCGAAGAAGTAATCCAAGCAGCCAAAAAAATCTCCAAAAAATTCGACATAATAGATATCAACTGTGGCTGTCCGGCTTGGAAGGTAATCAAAATAGGAGCAGGTAGTGAATTACTAAAAAACCCAAAACATCTAAAAGATCTAATAAAAAAACTAACTCAAGCTGTCAAAAACCCAATAACCATCAAAATAAGAAAAGGCATAGATGACAAATCAATCAACGCAATAGAAATAGCCAAACTAGCAGAAAAAGCAGGTTGTTCAGCAATAGCCATCCATGGAAGAACTCAAAAACAGGGCTATTCCGGAAAAGCCGACTGGAAAATAATAAAAAAAGTAAAACAAGCAATTACCATTCCTGTAATAGGGAACGGAGATATCTTCACACCAGAAGATTTCAAAAAACACCTAGAAGAATCAAAAGTTGATTACATCCTAATAGCCAGAGGAGCCATAGGAAACCCCTACATATTCAAACAAATAAACGACTACCTAAAAACAGGTAAATACAATCACAAACATCCCTTAGATCAATTCGACGAATATCTAACACTAGCAAAAAAACACAACTTACCTTTCAATCAAATAAAATCTCATGCAATAAACTTCACAAAAGGTCTTGAAGGATCCTCTAAGCTAAGAAACAAACTAGCAACAATAAAAAATCTCAAAAACCTAATAAAGGAAATCAAACAATTTAAAAACTCCCAATAACCATCATAATTTAAGATGTACAACTTAGAATTAGAAAAAGCAATCAAAACAATAAACAAACAAAAAGCTAAACAAGTCTTAATTCAACTACCTGACGGTCTAAAACAAAAATCCAACGATATAGTAGATCTTCTAGAAGAAAACACAAAAGCCAGAATATTCATCTGGTTCGGAGGAACTTTCGGAGCCTGCGACCTACCTTTGGGCATGGACATTCTTAACATCGATCTAGTCATTCAATGGGGTCACAATAAATTTAATAAACAACTTTGGTGAAAATAAAATGCCACGCCTACTCCTCTTAGACGCAAATTAAGAAAAACCAATAAAACTAAATAACAATTTAATAACCTACCTAAAAAAACACAATATAAAAAGCGTAGCAATGTTCGCCTCAACTAAATTCACAATTCTAAACGACTTCATAAGC
>CAZOQD010000031.1:0-7458 GCA_964581925.1 Candidatus Woesearchaeota archaeon | reverse complement strand
TCTCGATCCAGAATAACTTCTACCTCTTGAATCTCCATCTCTAGATCCTCTATAACTGGAACCACTTGAACTTCTTCGATCACCGCCACTAGAACCTCTCCGATCCCCAGAACCATAAGATCCTCGCGAACCTCCAGAACCTCGATCCCCGCCACGCCCACCATAACCACCAGAAGAACCCCCCGACCCACCACGACCTTTCTTCCAATCCCCACCTTCTCTCTCATGCCTCATACTACTCCTTCTACGTTCACGATCATCCCTCTTCTCCGGCAACCACCGAATCCGAACTCTCTTAATAAATGGAGTCTCCAACTCAGTCAACTTAAATGATTTCGAACCAACAATATCCTGAAACGCCTCATACCCTCGACTACTCAAAAGATTTATCACCTTCCCCTCTTTACCTGCACGAGCCGTACGCCCAATCCGATGCGTATACTCACTCACCGATTGCGGAATATCATAATTATAAACATGACTCACTCCCTTAATATCCAAACCTCTAGCAGCCACATCAGTCGCAACCAAAATCTTAACATTATTCTTATCACTATGGAACAACTCCAAAAACCGATTCCTCTTATCCTGCGAGAAACCACCATGAATCGGCACAACATCCATATCCATAAACTTCAAATTATTCGCAACAAAATCCACATTCTTCCTAGTATTACAAAAAATCATAATCAACCCACTCTTCTCATTCTCCAACAAATGCAACAACAACGAATACTTCAAATTATCATCAACATCATAATAAACCTGCTCCAACTTCGAAGCATCAACATGCGCCTCAGCACTAACTTCAACAGGATCCTTCATATACTTACTAGCAAGCTTAACAACATCCGAAGATATAGTCGCAGAATAAAGCAAAGTCTGCCTCTTATTAGGACACTCAGCAATTATCCTCTCAACATCATCAATAAATCCCATATCAAACATTCTATCAGCCTCATCCAAAACCAAAGTATTCAACTGACTAAATTCTATCGACCCTTTCTCCAAATGATCAAGCACACGACCCGGAGTCGCAACAACAATCTCCGCACTAGTAAGCATTTTAACCTGATTATAAATCGAAACCCCTCCATAAACCGAGATAACATTAAGTCCTTTATATCTAGAAAAATCAATCAACTCATTCGTAATCTGCTCAGCCAACTCCCTAGTTGGAGTCAACACAAGACCTTGAATCCCCTTGCCCTTCTCAATATTCTTAACAAGCCCAGCCGCAAAAGCCAACGTCTTTCCAGATCCAGTCGCAGCCCCCGCTATAACATCCTTACCTTCAAGTATCGCCGGAATCGACTTCTCCTGAATCTCAGTAGCCTCCTCGAACCCTCTATCATTAACCGACTTCAACAGCGCACTGTCCTTCTCCAATATTTTTTCAAATTTCATTTTATCTTTTATTCTAAATCTATATATTAATATAGTTCATTTACTTATAATCAAAATACCTTAATAATCAAGGTCAAGAAATAGCGTAACCAAAAACTTGGCAATGTATCTCTCTAACGTATATTATCTTCTGTAATATTGATCTAATTAATAGTCTAAAAGTTAGTTTATAAAACTATCTAATCAAGATCAAACCGAATACCCAACCCTTTTAGCATATTTTACTAACTCTTTCAATCCTTCAATCCTCAAAACCTAACACTAACCAGCTCCCCAACCAACCCTTCTACCTTATCAACCACTTTCTCAAGTTTCTTCTCCAACAACTCTTTTTCATTTTTAACCTCATCAATCTTCCCAGAAATCCCAACTTTCCGATTATCCATCTCTCCTAAATCTCTCCTAACAAAACCTAATTTATCAATCTCCTTCTCAACCCTATCAATCTCCCCTCTCAACCCAACAACATCCCCTCGATGCCCCCCAAACACCTCCCCAGAAATCCCAATTTTTCCAATAACCTTCTCACTATCCTTAACACTAATCACTCCATCTTTAACCTTCTCACAAACATTCTCTAAAATCCCAACCATCTTCAACCCCTCATCCTCAATTATCATCTTTACAGAATCATCCAAATACTCTTTAACAATCCCAGCCTCGTCAGAATCTCTATCCAAATAAACAAACTTCTCAAGAACTCTCCTATCCAACAACAAATCCAACTTAGATTTAATCCCCTTAATCACATTTTCTTTATCCCTAAAACTCTCTTCAAGCTCCAACAATTTACCATATTCCTCACCCTTCCTAATCCCCTCAATTCCTTTTTCAATCTCTTTCAATTCACCATAATAATCATCCAATATACTAACACCCTCCTCAATCTCCTTCTCAATCTCACCAACCCTCACCTCACCCTCAACCCTCTCTTCATTCATCTTCAACAGCCCATCAACCCTCTCCATTCGGACAACCAAACCAGAATTCTCTCCAAAAAATCTATCAACAATCTTACTAACACTAGTAATATCCTTAACCACACTCTCCATCTCCTTACCTATCAACAAAATAACTCTAGAATAACTCTTATTAGAAGACTTAACAAACTTCTTCAACCCCTCATCAATCACAACAACATCATTATCCCTATCTTTCAAAACTCCAACAAACCTATTCAAAGATTCCAGATAATCCTCCCGACCCAATTCATTAAACCTCTTTATCCTATCTCCTCCACTCTTCTCATCCAAATCAACACTAGCCAACACTTCCACATCCTCTTCAAGCTTATCAATCACCAACCCCAATTCCTCATGCAACCCTCTATTATTCTCCAACATCAATCCTCTTATTTCACCTCTCTTCTCATTCAGCAAACCCTCGACATCATCAATATCTATCTTCTCACGAACCTCCTCACTCTCACTAATTTTTCCATCAACTTCCTTATTATTTCCACTAAAAAATTCTTTAACTTTATTTAAAAATCCCATATAACTCAAGAATATCATCAATTAATAAATCTTCCTAAGAATCAGTTTCCCCAACTTCCCCACTTATTTCTAACAAACTTATACCCTTCAATTATAAAGAAAATACTAGACGCTATTCCAACTACTGAAAATAATTCAGCCACAGTCAAGTAATCAAATTGAAATAAATCTGAAATCCAAGGTAAATAAATTACCAAAAGCATTAGTACCAACGAAGTAATAAATGAATATATAACCCATTTATTTGTAAAAATTCCAATCTTAAAAAGCGAGTTCTTAAGTGAGCGCATATTAAAAACATTAAACACCTGGAACATTGTCATTGAAACAAACGCCGCAGTTCTAGCTTTATCAAGACCTTGCGGAAGAAAATAATCAAATATTGGAATTGTTGCAAAAACCATCAAACCGACAGATATCACCAAAAAAGGTATCAAAGCCCTATTAAGAATACCCTCTTCTTTATCTTTGGGCGGTTGATTCAAAACATCTTCATGAGCAGGTTCCATTGATAACGCAATATCATTCATCCCATCACTTACAAGATTCAAATAAAGCAATTGAATTGGAAGTAACGGTAATGGCAAGCCCATAATTAACGAGGTAACAATCGTCACATCTTCTGCAATATTTGTTGTTATCAAATAGAAACTTGTCCTTCTAACATTTCTAAAGACAGTCCTTCCTTCTTCTACAGCATCAATTATAGAACAAAAGTTATCGTCCGACAAAATCATCTCAGAAGATTCTCTAGCAATATCTGTTCCCATTTTACCCATAGAAATCCCAATATCAGATTTTTTTAAAGCAGGAGCATCATTAATACCATCTCCAGTCATCGCAACAACCTCTCCTTGTTCTTGCAATGCCTGAATAATCTTCATTTTCATTTTAGGAGTTACTCTCGCAAATATGTCCGTTTCCCTTACAGCCTTATTAAAATTAGATTTTGACAAACTATCAAGTTCTTCCTCTGTCATCACTTTAAAATCTTTTTTAATCAATCCAATTTCTTTCGCTATCGCAATCGCAGTCTCTTTATGATCCCCAGTTTTCATAATCACTCTTATCCCAGCATTTCTAGCTTTCTCTATAGATTCTTTAACGCCCTTTCTTGGAGGATCTTTCATTCCAACCAAACCCACAAAAATCAATTTATCAATATCTTCTTTTGTTATAGACTCAGTTTTTTTCGGCATATTTTTATAAGCAAGAGCCAAAACCCTCATCCCATCCTTTGCAAGCGATTCAGCTTGCTTTAAAAAGAGTCCTTTCGATTCTTTATCCAACTTAGTCTTCTTATTATCCTTCAAATAATATGAACACCTGTCCAATATTTTTTCAAAAGCCCCTACAGAATAAAGTTCTTTTTCATTTCTATTCTCTATTAGGCTCGCTCTCAATTTAAGCTCAGTATTAAACATAAAATCATCAATTAATTTTTCAGATAATTTTTCTTTATCAATCCCAGACTTTTTTGAAAGAACTAACAATGCAACCTCAGTCGGATCACCAACAATCTCATACCCTTTCCCTTTTTTAATAAGATTCCCTTTATTACACAAAACTGAAATCAACATTATCTTTTTCAGAACATCAATCTTTAGTGCATCAACTCTTTCTACTTCATTTCTAAATTCTCCCTCTGGATTCCAGCCATCACCACTTATTGTATATTCATTTTCAGAAGTTACTATTTTTTCAATAGTTAAAGAATTTTGAGTTAACGTTCCAGTTTTATCAGTCGCAATAACAGTCGCCACTCCAATAGTCTCGACCGCCGGAAGATATCTAATTATTGCATTTTTCTTTGCCATTCTTCTTGATCCTATTGCAAGAACAATTATAAGAATTGCAGGTAAACCTTCAGGAATTCCAGAAACCAACGAAGCAATAGTGAATAAAAATATTTCAATAAATCCTAACCCTTTAAAGAAATAACCTATTATGAAAGTTAAAATTGCACCCATACTTGCAATGACAGCCATTTGAATTGAGAGTTGAGTAACCTTTTTTTCAAAGTGCATTTTTGGATGAACAATCTCCTGAATCGACTCTGCAACCTGTCCAATCTCAGTCCTAGACCCCGTTGCAACAATAATCGCCTTTGCTTGCCCAGAAACAACAAATGTCCCCATAAAAACCATATTAGTTTTATTTCCTAGTGGAGTATTCCCATCAAGAACTCTCAGATTTTTATCTTGAGGGAAAGATTCACCAGTCAACGATGATTCCTGAGTTCTAAAATTCTTTATCTCAATTAATCTCGCATCTGCTGGAACTTTATCACCTTGTTCAAGAAGAATCACATCCCCCGGCACAAGATTACTAGCATTAACTTTCTTTAAATCTTTATCTCTATAAACTTTTGCATATGAAACTATAATCTTTTTAAGCGCATTAATCGCCCTTTCTGCTTTTCTTTCCTGAACAAATCCAATAACCCCATTCGCTATAATAATGGCAAGAATTATATAAGCATCCATAATGTGATTTACTAAATACGAGATAACCACCGCTACCAACAAAATATAAATCAACGGACTATTGAATTGCTTTAGAAAAATTAGTATCTGCGATTTCTTTTTCTTTTCAGTTATCTCATTAGGACCCGATTCCCTAAGTTTTCTCTCTGCATATTTAACAGATAATCCCTCTTCCGAAGATTTTAGATAAGAAAAGATCTCCTCTTTTGATTCTACATGCCAGTTTTTCATCTAAAAACCCAATGAATTATTATTTAATTAGTTAACTAAAGCCGCAATTATCAAACCCCTCTATCCCCTCTTCCAATCCCTATTCAACTTATTACAAGTATCAACCGTCAAAGACTCATCATTAAGATCCTCAAAAAACTTCTTCTTAACCTCTAAGAGTGGTTTATCCATAGAAACAATTTTCTCATTCTTATCACTAGAAATACTCTCAGTCACATGATCCTTATTTTCCTCTCTACTCTCCTCACTACTCCCCCCCTCCCCCACACTCCCAAAAACCTCCACCTCGCCACTACTACTCCCAAACCCCTCAACCAAAAACCCACTCTTAACATCTTTCTTCAAATCACCTTCATCCCTAATATACTTACTAACAAACTCAAACTTATTAGAAACTCCACCACTATCTTTTTCCATATCCTATATCTAAAATTCAAGAGTTTATAAATAATCTCTATGGAGAACTTACTAAGATTTTTCTAAGAAGTGCATAGATAAAGATAAGTCAAAGACTGAAGTTCTTGTAGATATGATTAAGAATTTTGTTGAGTAGAACGTTTACGAGTTTTAGATATTACGTCGGAGTATATATATGCGTTTCATCATCAATCCTAGGAGTAAATTCAAATGTTCCGAGTTTTTCTAATTCTGCTCCTAGAAACTTATTATCTTCTAAATATATTATTTCAGCTTTGTAAAGGTCTGAATTATTATGGATATCGGCCACTCTTTTATGTGAATAATCATTATCTTGATAATTTAAAAATGGGTCATTCTGAAATTCATCAAGAATCGCATCAATTGAATCATATGAAAATGCTTTTTCTTGTTGATAAAATAACATAGGCGTTATTTTACTTTGATTTAAACCTAATATGATTGAGATATTCTTAACAATAACTCCAAAATCAGAAGATACAAGTAGTTTCTCATTTGATGCTTGCAAATCTCCTGGTTTACCTACAGATGGACGTAAATCATCTTCTGGATGGCTATGCAATGATAAAACCTGATATCAAGGGCACAATCTTCCAAAAAACCAAGGTGTTCTTCGCTCATCTCAGATACTGAACCTTCCATAGAATTAGGTTGACCATACTGAACATTTTCAACGAAATAAGCTTTTGAAAATGCATTCTGATGTACTTCAAATCCAGACTCTACACCTTTTGTACGCTTAACTTCTTTCAGATTCTTGATAAATTTTCTACTAGTTAGAATTTCTTCTAAGTGTTGTTGCGTAATCTTAAAGGAGTTTAATTCTACCATAAAAATACCACAAATAAACCTTATATAAATCCTCCTAAATATAATATTTTTAGAATAATCTGAGGGCTTTGCGGGTTAATCTTAAGCTAATATTTCCCTACATCTATTTTTAAGTTTACCCACTGGTTTATCATCATAATTATCATTACCAGGATAAAGCCTTTTTCTTAATATGGTAGGTAATTTTAGATAATTTGGAATAACTCTATAAAGTGTATCGTCAGCAATTCTTCGAGCAATTTTGTTTATCCCCCTTCCAGATCTAAAAACTATTAATTTAGATTACTTCAACAAAGATAAACAACAATTAATAAAATCTAGTTTAAGTTATGAGGAGATATGCATAAAAGAATGTGATAGGGTTAAATCCAGTAATATCCCAACTGCAACCCCCAAGGAAATGATGGTCTATTCAGGATATAAACTCTTAGATAATTCTAAAATTGAATGTGTATCTCTTTAACTTCCAAAGGTTCTTTTGAACTTTTAATAATCTCAACCATTTCTTTTTGTCTAACATTCAGTGGAACTTCAGAAATTCCTGAATATAAATTCATAAACACATCTTT
>CAZOQD010000030.1:0-7663 GCA_964581925.1 Candidatus Woesearchaeota archaeon | reverse complement strand
CCCATCAGCCTCGGGCAAATCTAACTTCATCACACTAACCGCCTGCCATCAAGCAAAAAACAACAAAAAAATAATCTTCATAGACACCGAAGGAAGTTTCTCAGTAGAACGTGTCAATCAAATATCTCAAGATCCAGAAATAAATAAGAAAATCCTAAAAAACATCATCATCCTAAAACCCACAAACTTTCAAGAACAAAAAAAATCTTTCTTCACCATGCTAAAAGAATTAAAAGAATCCAAAAATATAGGCCTAATCATAGTAGACAGCATAACAATGCTCTACCGATTAGAATTAGCCGAGGCCAGAAAAAAATCCCCAGAAGATGTAAGAGACATAAACAATGACTTGGCAACCCAAGTCAAAGCCCTCCACGAAATAGCAAGAAAACGTAACATCCCCGTCCTAATAACTGCCCAAGTCTACAACGAATTCCTAAGCGAAGAAGAATGGCTAAAAGGAAAAGAAGCCGGAGTAAACTTAGTCGGAGGAGACATCCTAAAATACTGGAGCAAATGCCTAATCGAACTCCAAAACAAAAACCAAAAAAAGAAAGCCATCATTAGAAAGCATCGTTCACTCCCAGAAAAAGAACTCAATTTCGAAATTATTAACGAAGGGATAAGGAAGCGAGGGTGGCTTTAACCAATCAACCCATTCCTAAACAACAATCCCCCTTCACCATTCCTCACAACAAACACATCTAAATCCTTATCATTATCATAATCAAGAATAACAACATCTCTTCCTTCCCCAATAATTCCAAGACCCATTTCCTCGGTAACATCCCTAAACATCCCATCATCATTCTCCCAAAGCACAACAGCATAACTAGTAAAATCATGTTCTCCCATAATTTTATCCTTCATTCCCCGAGCCATTATCAAATCAAGATCTTTATCCAAATCATAATCAAAAAATTCGGCCTCCCATCCCCACCCCCCATCTTCAACCCCAACCTCTACAGCCACCTCACTAAATCTTCGATCACCGTTATTCCTATACAACTTATTCCCGCTCATCCCTTCAAAACAATCCTCACCTTCACAATAAATAGAACTAACAAAAAAATCCTCCAAACTATCATTATCATAATCCCCAACACTAACTCCCATCCCAAACTCATCAAGCCCAACACCACTATCAACAGTCCCATCAACAAACCTATTATTCCCAGAATTCCAATACAACTTACTATTCCCAAAATCAGCCGCAACAATCAAATCCATCAAACCATCATTATCAAAATCTCCAAACTCGCTATCAAAAGACAAATCTCCAAACTCCTGAGAAGTAATCATTTTAACACCAACTTCATCACTAACCTCAACAAACTTACCTCTATCATTTCTAAACAACCCCCCATACCCACTATCCTTACCACCACCATACCCATTCCAATCATTAGTCTTAATATCTAACCATCCATCATTATCATAGTCAAAAAAATCAACACTAAATCCTTTATGTATCTCAGTCCCAAGCCCACGAGCAACCCCTTCCTCAACAAACCCACCATTATCCTGAACAAACAAATAATATCTATCATCAATCGTACTAACAACCAAATCCAAATCCCCATCATTATCAATATCTCCAAATTCAGCCTTATTTGATTTAACATCAAGATTCAATCCCATTTCTTCACTAACATCTACAAACTCTCCCTCAACATTCCTAAACAATTCATCCTTCCCATCAAGCACAGTTACATAAATATCAATAAACCCATCATCATCATAATCTCCAACCGCAGCCCCTCCAGAAAACAACTCAGGCATAGACTCTTTAAGATAATCTAAATCATTATTAACAGATCGAACACTCTGAACATATTCTAAACCCACTTCACCACTAACTTCCTCAAAACTAGCGACAGCTCCCTCAGGAATTATTATATCATTATCATGAGCATCATCCAATCCACCATAAAAATAAACCCATCCACCAATAACAACAATCACCACAACAACTACAAATAAATACCTCTCCATAAAAAACTAAATCAGTTATTATTAATAAACCTTCCCTATTTTTTCAATCTCCAAAGATTTGTATATAATAATATCATTAAACAAACAGGTTTCACGTCCATTATCAACTACACTAATCAACTCAGTGATTTAGAATTGTCTTTAAGATATAAAGTTTTTCTACTAAAAAATTGCCAAACCAAAAACCTTTTATAATCTACCTTTCTATGTAAATTATTAATAGATGAAAGGACTCTGACTAACACCATGCTTGACGTGGCAAGTAGGATTGACGAGTCCCCGAGTCTATTATTCTTTTCTTCTAACAATGTTCAGTTGTGTATCTATAATCAAACTCATCCTGTATTCTGTGGTTCCCTTTTGTAATTTACTCTCTTTTACCACTTCAGTATTATTCTCATCCAACACGCCAATTAATTTCTTAAAACTCCTAAACTGGAAATCATCAACAGATATAAAAATAATACAACTACTATGCTTCTTAATAAAATCAAGTACCTCACTAAAAAGAATTATATTTTCCCTCATATTAAGAATCTTTGCTTTCACCAAATAGGAACCTATATTGTTCCGCTTGAATAATTTCTTCATAGAATTCAAATATTCACTCTTATGTTTAAGAGTTTTATAGTGCTTCAATTTAGAAATCCTTGGAATTAATTCTCTAATCTTACTCTTCTCAATAATATTGTACCCAATTAGATTTTCAGAAAAATCTATATAAATATAGTAATCAAATTCTTTCTTATACATTTTAACCTCTTTTAGTTTTTCTCAACCCTCTCAATCTCCCCAATACTCTTCCTCTTCAAATCAGTAACTTGCCCCACATACCTCTCTTCCTTTTTCGCATCATTCCCATTAACATCCAACGGCTTCTTCCCAGGACACTCCGGATTAAAACAAAACACCCAAGGCCTCCTAGCCTTCTTAATCGACAACAATAAAGGCCACCCACAATCCTCGCAATTTTTATTTTGATTATTCTTTATCAACGCCTTCGGCAACGAATACGTCTGCTTACAATCCGGATACGCATTACAAGCAACAAAATAACTCTTAAACCTCGGCGTAAACTTAACCATCAACTTCCCCTTATTACAACTAGGACAAACTTTATCCAACGTATTATCATCCTTCTCACTATCCCAAAGAGCCTGATTCGCATCCAACAACTCCTTCCCAATCACACTCTCTTTCTTATGAAAATCATCCGAAATCCGAGCAAGCGCACTCTCAGCCTTCCCAATTATCTCCCTCTCTTTCTTAATAAGATCCCTTTTCGACCCTCGAATCACATCCATATCCTTCTCTATCTCTCTAGTCAATTTCTCATCCACAATTATCGGACTATACTTCCCCAAACTCTCAATCAAACGAATACCAAGTTCCGTCGCCTTAATCTGTTTATCCTTGACATAATTTCTATTATACAACGTCTCCAATATATTCGCCCGAGTAGCCTTCGTCCCCAAATTCCTCTTCTCCAACTCACTAACTATCGAAGCAGGACTAAATCTCCTAGGAGGCTTAGTCTCTTTCTCCTCAACACGAACCTTCTCAATCTTAACCCTACCATTCATATCCTTAATCTCCCTTTCTTCCATCTTAACTTTGTAAACATCCATCCACCCAGCATTAAGAATCTCCATCCCCTTAGCCGCAAACTTTAATCCGTTTAGAACCATCTCAACTCTCTTATTCTCCAACTCAGCATTATCACAAAAACAACTAATAAATCTCCTAACTATCAAATTATAAATTTTCTCATCCTGTCCATCCAAACTCCCAAAATTCCCCGTAGGAGTTATCGCCGGATGCGCCGGATCAGACTTACTCCCCTCAACAGGATTCTTCCTACTAGCCTTCTTAACCAACCCTCCAAATTTCTTCTCCAACTTCTTCAAAATATCCAACGGCCCAATAGCCTCAGGAATTTTCTGCGATGAAGTCCTAGGATATGAAATCAAACCAGCAAGATACAACTTCTGCGCTATAGCCAAAGTATTACTCGGAGTAAGTCCATGAAACTTATAAGCCTCTGTCTGCAAAGATGTAAGATCAAACGGACTAGGTGGATTAATCGACTGCTTAGTTTTCTTAGTACCAACCTCTCCCTCACGACCCTTCAACGCATGAAACCTATCCAACTCTTCCTTCTTAGTAATATCCTTATTATGCTTCAACTCCAACTTATTCTTACCATCATCAACCTCAACAAACACCTGCCAATACTTACTAGATTTAAAATCCTTAATCTCTAGCTCTTTATCAACAATAAGTTTCAACGCAGGACCCTGCACACGACCAATCGACATAACTCTAAACTTTCCAGTTGTCTTAATAGATGCCATCAACGCCCTCGAAAGATTTATCCCATACAACCAATCAATAAAATGCCGAGTCTCCCCAGCGATCGCCTGCCCCCATTCAATACTATCTTGCCTATTATCATACGAATTCTGCAACTCATCAGCCGTAAGCGAACTAAACTTCATCCTCTTCGCATCCTCCTGACCAGCCAAATACCGAACAATATTATACCCAATCACCTCTCCCTCAACATCAAAATCCGTAGCCACAACAACCTCCCCAGCCCCTTTAACCAACCCCTTAATCACCGAATAATACACCTTAGTAAAATCCCTCTTCTTAACCTCAAAATTAGGAAACCACCCAATATCAAATATTGGATACCCAGCCCCTTTAACAGTCTGACTCACCGTAAACAAATGCCCAACCGCACAACAAACAACAATCCTCTCCCCACTCCGATCAAACTCATAATAACTAACCTTATTCTTCACAATCTTCCTATCCCTACCATCAGATAACGCCGCCGCAATCTTCCCCGCCGCCTGCGGCTTCTCAGTAACAATCAAAACATACCCATCCTTCTTCAACTTACTAGCCTTAAACTCCGCGGCCTTCTTGGGATCACTCCTAAATCGCCCATCTACTTTCTTAGCCTTACCACTCTTTACACTAGTCTTCTTCACTGATCTTTTCTTAACAACTCTTTTAACCTTCTTAACATCCCCAACCTTCTCCACGTGCTCTAATTCTTCTATTCCAGGTTTTTCCTTAACCGCAATCTCAACACTCCTCTTAACATCACTCGGATCAATAACCCTATACTCACTAGCCTCAACACTCTCCGGATTCACAGCTTTCTTCCTCGCCATTGTATAAACTTTATAGAAGGGAGGTATAAAAATATTTCTAAGATTTTACATAAATTTATAATAAATAAAAAACCCTATCAAAGATGGATCTAAGAAATATACTAAAGAATATCGGAATAAATCTCCTAGCATTTCTCTCAGGAGGAATCATCGGATTAGTAATATCTTTTTTATATGCGATCTATATAGTATTGCCTTCTCTTCCATCAAGTGTAGGATTAGGCATCATAGCCCTAATCCCAGCCCTACTTATAATCTATGGTTTGATTGGAATATTTATTGGTGGTATTCTAGGAATAATCTTATATCATATCAGAAAAAGAAAGAAAAACAAACCTACAAGAAAATAATAAATTTTCTCCCATTTCTAAATCTCAATAACCTCTCCCTTCTTCCCCACATTCACCACCTTCGTCTTACCTATCTTCTCCTTCAACCCCTCCGCCTCATGAATATGCCCCGATAAAAACAAATCTGGTTGAAACTCATCAATAGCCTTCCTAATCCCATCACTTCCAGGAATCCCCGAAAACTCCGACTTAGTCCCTGCAGCATTCAAATGACTAACCATTATCTTCTTCTCCAAATCCTTAACCATCTTAAAATCCTTCCTCAATTTCTTAAACGTCTTATCTTCATCCAAACTCAATCTACCATCAGGACTCCCAATCCCAAAGATCCCCACATCCTCATACCTAACATAATGCTCCCCAACATTCTTCGCCCCATACAACTTACTAAGAAAACCCGCAAACTCACTACTATCATGATTCCCAGGAACAAACACAACCTTCTTCCCCTTATCAACAAAAGGCTTCAACACCTCCTCACCCTCTACCCACCCCGTCAAATCCCCAGCCAACACCACCAAGTCCACATTCTCCTTAACCGCTTTATCTGCCAACTTCCGAGTTGCCGAAACATCCCCTTCAATATCCGAAGCAGCAAGGATCTTAAATTTCTTTTTTGCCATTATAATCTTTTTATATATTTAACAATCCCATTAAAAACTTCATCGATAAATCCATTATTTATTTTACATAGTTTTCTTATTATTAATTTTTTGTTTATAGTAAATATTTTATGCATTCTAACAAAACTCTTGTACGGAAGTTCTCCCATCTCAAGATCATTATTCTCTATAGACAGATCTTCATTACGAGGTCTAGTAGTTATAAGACAACAAATTACATCCTCTGTTTTATTAACTTTTTCATTAGAAATAATAACTGCAGGTCTTTTCTTAGTTACGTTTAGATCAGTATAGGGGAAGGGAACCAATACAATCTCACCTTGTTTATACATCATCCCACCTCACATCAAGTTCATTATCCCAATCTTCTTTCAAACTTTCCTGAGAAGCAAGCATATTCATTATACTTTCATTATCAGAAAGCCCTTCAATACTCTCTAACTCTTCTATTCTTTTTCTAATAGATTTTCTCACAAACTCACTCCATTTTATCTCAGAATGTTTTTTCATTTTACTATAAACTTCTTCCTCAATCGATAAAGTAATATTTGTCATACTATTCTAAGTGAGCTCACTTATTTAAATGTTTTTAACCTCACTTCCCAAAATTCCTCTTCTTAATCTAATTAAAACTTACTCGCAGCTAGTATCTTAAATTTCTTCTTAACCATATTATTTACCAACAAAAGGATTATTTAAATTTTCCAGTTATTGAAAAGCCAAATCATTGCAGGATATTCTTCCTTATTAGCAAACTTCTGGTCAAACAAAATACTAGATTCAAATTGTTCCTTAACATAAATTAAGGATGTTTTAAAATAAAGCTTAGAAATATTATCATTAACTAATCTCTTGTAAATTGAAATAGCTAAATATTCATAATAATTGAAAAGCAAAGTATCATAATCTAGAGCGATATTATTAAAATCCAAACCAGATGATTTTCTCCTTGATATTTCCTCTCGATATTCATTCAATTTTATCCTTAACTCTCTTTCTTGTTTAACAACTTCATTAAAGATAATTCTTTGATTAATTCTCTGTATAATTAACAAAGACGTAAAAGCAACACTTGCTATAAATAATTGAATAAAAATACCTACTATTAAAGTTATTACTTCAATATCCATAAGAGCGTCCTAATCCTCTCTTAGATTTCTTCACGCTCTTTTTATTAGATGGTTTCTTCACAGACCTTTTTCCTTCAGGTTTCTTTTTAGTAACCATAAATAATCCAAGCATAATCAATATATAAATTTTCACTTCCCAAAATTCCTCTTCCTCTTCCCAAACTCCTCCAAACACTCAATCAAATCTTCTTTCTCAAATTCCGGCCACATCTTATCAAGAAAAAACCACTCAGAATAAGCTCCCTGAAACGGCAAAAAATTACTAATCCTCTTCTCCCCTCCAGTCCTTATTATAAGATCAGGTTCACTACTCAAATACAAATTCTCCCTAACAAGCTCCAAACAAACCTCATCACTACCAACTTTCTTATCAACTATCC
>CAZOQD010000029.1:0-7729 GCA_964581925.1 Candidatus Woesearchaeota archaeon | reverse complement strand
TGATTTAGAAGCTCCACTCGATACAATTTCAACTTCTTGAAACATTATAATCTCATTCCTTGAAAAAGCAGTTAACATATAAGTCTTCCCATCTACAGATTCAATTCTTCCTTTCAATAAAGAAAAATGTCCAAATTCTTGGATATTACCATAAAATTTCATCCTTACATCATCTGAATCAATTCCAGTAAACCCAAAATAAACATTTGTATCTGAACCTGAATTTTTATTATATTCTCCATCAATTTTGTAAACACTACCATCAAATATTCCTTTTCCTTTTAACTTACCTTCAGAAACTGAATTTTCATCTATCAATATCTTCAAATCAACTAAAACTCCTTTAGTTTGATCTGAATTAAGGGCAAATCCATCTCCAAAGAAAAACTGTCTATCCCGAGAAGGAAAATCATCATTTACAATCAGATATCCATTTACCTTAGCCTTACCTCCGGGACTTTTTACAATATCTTGAACAGTTACCGTAAACTTGTTAACGCCACGTTTATTCCCAAGAACAGAAAATTTAATAATTTTCTTCTCTCCAGAACTCATTATCACAGAATCATCATCAAACCTATATTCAAGAGTATTATCTAGATCATTTGATTCGAATATTAATTCATAGTTATATTGAGGCAAGTTACACAAAGGGATTGATCCATCATCTTCAGTAATTACGTATGGATCAGCATCCCTACATACCGGTCTTGGATGATTATCCAAGATAACAAGTTTATAATTAGTCCATTCTCCAAGATTTGCAACTTCTCTTTCTGGATAAAGTTCTAAACTAACAAATCCTTTAGGCAATGCTGAAGGATTTCTAGGCATAGGCACAGGTACAATATTAATCCTTGTTGGAGATCCCTCCTCACTATTTGTTGCCGAATCTAGATTTTCTTGAAAACTAGAATAACTCTGAGCAATTACTCCCCCTATCATAAATGACATCAAGGTTAACGCAATCATCATTTTCATTGTTTTATTCATTTCATTTGTTTTATTCATTTTTAATTTTTTAACCATTTGGAAACCTCCTGGTGTTTATTATGATAATTCTTAGAATAAATACTATATATCCCCTAGGTGGAACTAACTGGAACCAACCAATTACTTTAGTTTGACCATTTTATTCTTCCCCTCTCCCATCCTAATTACTAACTTTTTCCTTTCTAAATTAATAATATATCTCGAAAAACTAGCCTTTGGCATTTCCAACTTCTTTCTAATATCCTTTTGTCTCATATTACCTTTCATCAACAACTCAACAATCTTTTTCTCATTATCATTAATTATTGGCAAAATATAATCCAGCCTACTCTTATTATTTCTCTTCTTCATAAATAATAAATAACTAAAAATAACAACTAAAACCATAATGACTAACATTAACCAAAACAAACTATAATCCTCTTCAATCTCTAATTGGTAATGCACCTCAAAATTTAACTCCTTATCATTATCAATCAAACTAACAATCCCTTTCCTGACATCAAGAATATGGTCATTCCCCTCAAGCGAATTAATTCTAATAAGATTATAAGGTAAATGGATATCTATAAGTATAGTCTCATAATCTCTAGATTTAAGAACAAAACTCCAAACACCTTTTTCTTTCCTTGTCAATAATTCTGTAGTCCCCTCTATTTTATTATCTTCAATATCAAACTTTAAACCCTCGATATTTATATCAGCATTGGTATCAAGTGAAAATCTTGCTTTTCCATTTTCCTGTAAATAAATATCACCTGTAACATACTGAGCAGATACAAAATTAATAACTAATAACATACTGAAAACTAAAAACACCCACTTCATATATTCATAAACCTCTCTTGTTTCTATTAGAATTATTTATATATAAACTTATCAGATTCTTAATCAAATTACTTTTAATGTTAATAATCATATCAGGGATACTATTACTTATATCCGGGAAAATCTTCCTCGGCTAAGAAACTTTCCCACTCTCTAAAGCACCCTTCTTAACCAACCCTGCACCAATAAATCCCTTAAACAAAGGATTAGGATTAACTAAACTACTCTTAAATTCTGGATGAGCTTGAGTCGCAATAAAAAAACTATGATTCGGAATCTCAATAAACTCCACCAAATTCCCATCCTCATTCTTACCACTAAAAACCAAACCACCACTTTCCAAAACCTCATGATAATCCGGATTCACCTCATACCTATGCCTATGTCTCTCATGAGCAACCAAATCACCATACAATTTACTAACCTTACTCCCTTCTTTCAAAACCGCCTTACAAGAACCCAACCTCATAGTCCCTCCTTTATCAACAACATTTTCCTGTTCAGAAAGAATCGTGACAACCGGATCCTTAACATCCTTATCTATCTCCGTACTTCCCGCATCTAACCCACATTTATTCCTAGCAAACTCAACAACAGCTAACTGCAACCCCAAACACAAACCAAGATAAGGAATATTATTCTCCCTTGCATACTTAATGACCTGAATCTTCCCTTCAACTCCTCCCTTCCCAAAACCCCCCGGAACCAACAACCCATCAAAATCCCGAAGCATATCTAACCCCTCCCCACTATCAAAAATCTTCGCATCAATCCATTTAATCTCAACATTACAATTATGAAACGCGCCCGCATGCTTCAACGCCTCATTAACCGAAATATAAGAATCCTTAAGCTGATAATCACCTATATCCAAATACTTACCCACCATCGCAATTTTAACCGAATTACTAGGATTATTCAAATTATACAACGCCTTTTTCCAATCATCCCAATACGGAACCTTCTCAGAAAAAAGTTTCAACCTCTTCAGCAACTTCTCCCCAACCCTCTCACTTTCAAGATCCAACGGAATCCGATAAATATTCCCAGTACCATCACTAGACGAAACATCCGGCATCGAAATAACATTCCCAGATTTAATATTAGCATAAATCTCAATCTTCCTCTTTCTAACTTCATCCAACGCCACCTTACCTCTACAAAAAATAAAGTCAGGCTGAATACCACTCTCTCTTAACAATCGAATAGAAATCTGAGTCGGCTTCGTCTTCATCTCCTCGATATGACTCGGTATGGGCAAATAACTAACCAAAACATAACACATAGAATCATATCCAACCTCATTCTCAAGACTCTTCATAGCAAACAAAAAAGGCAAATTCTCAAAATCCCCCACAGTCCCCCCAACCTCTATCAAAACAATATCCTTATCCTCTGAAGATTTCTTAATCCTAGACTTAATCTCATTAGGAACATGAGGAATAAATTGAACCGTCTCCCCCAAAAAATCCCCTTTCCTCTCCTTCTCAATCAAATCCCGATAAACCTGCCCCGTCGTAATATTATTAAACTTAGAAACAGGCTCTTCCAAAAACCTTTCATAATTCCCAAGATCCTGATCTATCTCTCCCCCATCATCCGTAACCCAAACCTCCCCATGCTCAGTAGGCCTCAACGTCCCAGCATCACAATTAATATAAGGATCTATCTTAACAACCCCGACTCTAAACCCCCTTTCTTTCATCATCCTCGCCATCGAAGCAGTAGCCACCCCCTTCCCAACCCCCGATATAACTCCCCCAACAACAACTATATACTTAGTCATCCAACAACAAATCAAAAAACCATTATAAACATTTAACACCATCAAACTATATCTTACAAAAACCCCATTCCAAAATATATAACAAAACACAATAATCAACCAATTTACCCAAATTCCATAGAACAACTCAATTATCATACACAGAAATCTATTTATATTAGTTATACCTTACAAAAACACTAATTCTAACATGGCAAACGATCAAGAAACCTTAGAAGAAAAAATAAAACAGAAACTAATCCAAACTAAACTATTTAAAAATCCCTCCATCAGTGGAGATTTAAGTGGAGATGGTAACTCAATTACTATTCAATACGAACCAAATATGGAATTTGGTGAGAACGCTTATCATAGAGGATTCGTAGAACTAGAAACTGAATTAGGGATCGAAGTTCCAAATAGATATAACAAAGTGATTTACGATTATCATAAAATGAAAAGAAAAACTACAGAAGAATTAATTTTCACAAAATATCCTCTTGAAACAAATAACTCTGAAGAAGACGGAGAACCCACAGACCTAACATTACCAGTATTAGAATTCATCGAATCAATAATCGACCAATATCTAGCAAAAACCAATCAAACATCCTCAAACCCATAAATTTTTAACCCCTAATCTCTCCATTTTCATATGACAACTAATCGAACACAAGACACACGTATGCCAATAATAACAGTAGCCGGCCATGTCGACCATGGCAAAACCTCAATCCTAGACGCAGTCAGAAACACAAACGTCTACGATACAGAAGCCGGAGGAATAACCCAAAGAATATCTTTCACCAAAATTCCAATAGAAGAAATAAACAAATCATGCCCACTACTAAAACAAAACAACATCAATCTAGACTTCCCCGGATTCCTATTCATCGACACTCCCGGCCATGCAGCCTTCTCTCATTTAAGAAAACGCGGAGGATCTCTAGCAGACCTAGCAATCTTAGTAATAGACATCAACGACGGCCTAAAACCCCAAACAATAGAAGTCCTACAAATCCTAAAACTCAACAAAATCCCATTCATAATAGCCCTAAACAAAATAGACAACATAAGCGGATGGAGAAAACAATCAACAACCATAAAAGAAAACATAGAATCCCAATCAACAATCACAAAAAACTCCTACACCGAAAAACTCTTAACAATAATAGGCAGTCTACAACATCATGGATTCAACTCTAAGCCTTTCTATGAAATCCAAGACTTCACAAAAGAACTAGCCCTCGTCCCCTGCTCCGCAAAAACCAACGAAGGCATTCAAGAACTCATCTTCACTCTAGCAGGCCTATCACAAAAATTCCTAAAAGAAATCCTCAAACTAAACAAAGATCCAAAAGGAGTAATCTTCGAAATAAAAAAAGAAAAATCAATGGAATACGCAGAAGCAATTCTACACGATGGTCATCTAACTAACAAAGACGAAATAGCCATCGCAAGCTTCGACGAACCAATAATATCTAAAATCAGAGTGTTAGAAGAAATCCAACCAATCTCAAACAAATTCAAACAAACCAACCAGGTAACCGCCGCAACAGGAATCAGAATGCAACTAATAACCAACCAAGCCATCCTACCCGGAATGCCCTTCACAATTTTCAAAAACAACTTAAAAGAAATAAGAGAAGAATTCAAAAAAGAAGTCAACACATTCGAAACCGACGAAAAAGGAATAATAATCAAAGCCGATTCCCTAGGAAGTTTAGAAGCCCTAACCACATTATTAAAACAAGAACACATCTCAATAGTCAGCGCAGGAATCGGAAAAATAAATAAAAAAGACCTAATCAAAGCTAGAACAAATCTAGAAACCGACAAACTAAATGCAATCATCGTTGGATTCAACACCGAAATCGACGAAGAAATCAAAGACGCAGAACTAGGAGAAATAAAAATCCTAACCAACGATGTCATTTACAAACTTATCGAAGACCTCAAACTCATCCGAGAAGAAAAACACAACCAAATCCAAAGAGAAAGATTAATGGAACTAGCAACCATAACCCAACTAAAAATCCTCCCACAATTCATCTTCCGTAACTCAAACCCCGCCGTATTCGGCGTAGAAATCCTTGCCGGAAAAATCAAAAAAAACATCCCCTTAATTAACGAAGAAGGAAAATCAATAGCTAAAGTCCGAGACATCCAAGAAGACAAAAAATCAGTCGACCAAGCCGACGAAGGAAAACAAATAGCATTATCCTTACCCGGAACCAACTTCGAACGCCAACTAACAGAAACAAATTACCTATACTCCGACATCAGCGAAAAACAATTCAAAAAATTCAAAGATAACAAAGACCTATTAAGCCAATCTGAAATTCAAACGTTGCAAAAGATTGCAGAGATTAAGAGGAAGGATAAAGTTACTTGGGGGGTTTAAATTGTCACTAACAATTATCTAAACCCTCTCACTATCCCTAACATTATACCTCCCAACCCTAACCCTCTTCAAAGAAAACAAAACCCCACCCCCATACCCCTTACCAAAATCCCGAGCAATAGCCCGAACATACGTACCCGAAGAACAACTAATCCTACATTTAACAATCCTAAACTTATCATCCCTACCATTCAAAACCTTAGACCATTTCTCAAGTATCTCCTTCTGCCTAAAATCCCCCTCAACCAACCCCACCTTCCGAGTAATCTCTTTCAACAACCGACCACTACTTATCGAATAAACCTCATCAACCCTAACATCCTTAATCTCCACCTTAGTCCTAGGAATCTCAATCCCTTCCAATTCACCAGCACGAGCATATGTCCAAAGTGGCTTCCCCTTAACAACATAAGAAGAATAAACCGGAATCAACTGATCATACTTCCCCTTAAACTCCTTAAGCCCCTTCTTCAACTCCCTATCCTCAACCTCTAACGAACCACCACCAACCTCTAACGAACCACCACCAACCTCTAACGAACCACCACCAACCCCTCCACCACCATTAACCCCCTCACCCTCAACCACCCCCAACAAATCCAAACTATCCGTCTCAAAACCAAGAAGAATCTCCGCCTCATATTCCTTATCAAGCTTCATATAATCATTAATCTTTTTATTCTCCTCCCCAACCAAAACCAACAAAACCCCCTCCGCCATAGGATCCAACCTCCCTGGATACGACATCTTCTTCCCCCTAACCCACTCATTCTTCAAACGATACCTATCAATCAATCCCAACGGACTCAACCCCAACGGCTTATACAAATTAACAACTTTCTTCATCCAACTACCCAACTAACCAACTATTAAAAACATTCTCTTAAAATCCAATCTTAACAAACACATTTAAATACTATATTCAATAATATATAACAAAGAGGATGACAAGTTCTAAAGCACAAACAACAATCTTCATCATCGTAGCCATAGTCATAGTAGCCGCAGCAATCAGTCTCTACTATCTAACAAACTCCTCATCTCAATCAAACCTAGAAAAAAGTTTCTCAGAACTAGGAATCAAAACCCAAGCCTCATTAGTCCAATCTTCAATCTTCAGTTGTTTAGAAGACACCTCACGAGCCTCTCTAGATGTCATCGGAATCCAAGGCGGTTACTACGACAAACCATCAAAACATTTCGACTTAGGATGGGCATTCATCCCCTACTACTACGATCAAGGAGACTTCCTAAAACCAGAAACACCAACCATAGAAAAAGAACTAGCAAAATACCTCGACAACAACCTAGACTTCTGCATCCAAGAACTATCTTACAACGACTTCCAACTATCCCATGATACGACAAACTCAAAAGCTAAAATCCAAGAAAACTCAGTTAAATTCACAATCGACTCAACATTCTCTATCAAGAAAGACACCCTAAGCTCAGAGTTCACCCTATCCAATCATCCAATCGAAATAGAATCAGCACTATCTGAAATCTTAGAAGTAGCCGATTACATAACCGATTCCCATAGAGAAGACCCAGATCTTATCTGCATTAGCTGCGTTGCAGACATGGCCGAAACAAGAAACCTATATGTCGACATGCTAGACTTCGACGAAGAAACAACAACCCTAGTAGTCATCTCAGAAAACTACACATACTCAGAACCCTACGTATTCGAATTCTTAAACCGATATCCGGCCTAAGTTACATTTAAATATAATACTAAT
>CAZOQD010000028.1:0-7827 GCA_964581925.1 Candidatus Woesearchaeota archaeon | reverse complement strand
ATTTTAAACTTAATGCTGCATCTTTTATTATTGGTGGGTTTGCATTTATTTACTCGCTCTATAAGTATTTATGGTATTGGAATATAGTTGACGAGACTGCTCATATTGTTCTTTCGATATTATGGTTAGTTTATACTCTGGTTTTGTTTTCTAACGTTGAGACTAAAGGGGGGAAGTTATTGGTTGGAGGTTTGTTGGGGATAACATTGATTAAGATTGCATTTAATGATCTGTTTTATCTTGAGGGGATTTTTAGAATAATAGGATTTATTATATTTGGGATATTGTTAATTATTGGGGGATATTTTATAAAAAATGAGAGTGATAAAAAATGACAACAAGGTATTTTCTGTTCTTATTTGTTTTTTTGTTAGTGGTTAGTGTTGTGACTGCTTTTGATGTTAGTGAGTATGAGTATTTTACCGATGTTAGTGTTCATTGTGAAGAATATAGGGGTTATGTTAGATTTGAGATTCCTAGTCAGTATCTTGGTTATTCTAGTCCTAATTCATTTATGGATGTTGAGCATTCAATAGAAAGAAATGTAGAGAGTAGTTATTATTCTAAAAGTCAGAATTGGTTTGTTAAAGAAGTAAGTGGGCATAGTGTTAATGAAGTTGAGAAGATTTTTGATGAGGATTATAATTCTTATTTAGTATCGCAGGGTGCTCAGAGTGTAGAGTTTATTTTTGAGAATCCTGGACTGCAGAAATTAGATAAGGTTTCTGTTGATATTCGCGATTCTTCTATAAAATCAATTAAGGTTTATGATGAAAATGATAATGAATTGGAATTTGGTTTAATTGTTAATAATTTTCATTATGAGTTGTTGTTTGATGATGCTGTTAATGCCGATAAGTTGAAATTTGTTGTGGGGTATGATGATGTTTTGAAAATTAAAGAAGTTAGTTTTTTTGGTTATCAAACTAGAAGCGAAAGTTCTTTTGTTTATTTTTATGTTGATAATGAGTGTAATGAGAAGTTTAGGTTTTATTTTGGAGAGTATGGGGAGAATAGTGCTGGAAGCGGTTCTAGGAGTTTGCCTGTGGAGTTTTCTATAAGTGCTGATACTTTTAAGAATGGAGATTATAATGATGATTTTGATGAGGATTCTGTTAGGAATGATGATGATAATTGTTTGATGATTGCTAATGGGGATCAGAAGGATATTAATTATAATCAGAAAGGTGATGCTTGTGAAGATGATGATAATGATGGGAGTGTTAATGGTTTGGATAATTGTGTTGATGTTTATAATCCTGGACAATTGGATGGAGATGGAGATGGTAAGGGGAATGAGTGTGATGACAAAGATGGTAGGTTTTTAGAAGAGAATAAGTTTCTGGTTTTTATGTTTGCAGGGATTATTGCTTTGGTGTTTGTAGTGCTTTCGGTTGTATTGATGAGGAAGAAGGATTAGATAAGTATAGATATTAATGTAGAATTGTTGTGTTTTTATTCTGTTCTAAGTTTTGTATGTATTAATCTGTATGCTTCTCTTGTTAATTCTTGTTCTGAAAATAAGTCATAAACTAGTCCTTCTCTTATAGAAAAAAGTCCATTTGTTATATGTTCAGTTCCGATAAAATTATCTCCTAGATCTTTAGCATATGTTAGGGCGCTTCCCATTATTTTGTATACATCTTCTGTTAGTGGAAGTTTTCCCAGTTGTATCATCCGAGGACCTCTTTCTGTTTTATCGTCTATTTCTTCTAATGTTTTAGTGCGGTTTAATCCAATGTTGAATAAGATTGTTGTTCCGTGTCCACCAGATTCTATGATTCCTCTTAAGAGGTGTTCTGGTAAGATGATTTCTTGATCGTATTTTTGAGCGGCTTGATTTGATAGTCTCATGGCTTCTTTAGCTTTTTCTGAGAAATTGTTATGGAATAATTCTGCATATTGGCTCTGACTCATTGGTTCAGGATCGAATTCTAGAAATCTTTGTATACTCATATTGATATTTAGATTCTTTATTTAAATAATTAACTATGCTAATTATCTCATAAAAATATATAAAGTTTTTAATGTTTTGTTTGATAAGCTCCGCATCCCACTTTGACAAGTGGTTCGTTAGATAAATCTAACGAAGATCACGGGATGCTCCGCTTAATTTATTAGTATCTTATAAATAAAATATTTGTAAGAGAGTCTTTGACTTTTTTGTGAAAATGTGAGAAGGTGAGATGTTCGATAAAAATAAAAAGTTGTTTAAGGATGAGAAGAGTTTTAATAGTTATAAGAAGAAGAGGATAGTTTATACTTCCAAAGATTTTGGGGTTAAAGTTTCGAAGCATTTTTCAGGGGCTAGTCCGCCGGAGATTTTTGTGGGGAGGTTTAATTATCCGCATGTTTATGCGGGGATTTTAAGTCCCCAAGGTTTTGAGGGTAGTGAGGATATGTCGATGCCTGAGAGGTGGTATGAGAAGGGGTTTAATATTGGGCAGGTTCTTACTCGGAGGAATCAGTTGATTTATGGGAGGTTTAAGGCGAGGGTTAAAAGTGTTAGGTCTGAAGATAAGTTTTTAGATATTATGAAAGAGATTAGTATGGCGTATAAGCCTGTGAGTACTGAGATGTTTTTGAAGAAGATTCCTAGGCGGAGTAATGAGGTTAATCGGATTAGCCCGATAATAACTAATGTGAGTCCGCTTAATGATGCTAAGTTGCAGGAGAATCCTAAGGTGTTGAGGAAGGTTGATTATTTGGTTGGGGATGAGCATGCTAAGTCGGTTGATAGTTTGAATGAACTGTTTAAGAGTGGTGTTCCGGTTAGTAATATTATGAAGATATTGAGTGCTGGGCTTCTTGGGTTGAAGAGTCAGCGTAGGTTGGTTCCGACTAGGTGGTCGATAACTGCTGTGGATGATACGCTTTCGAAGAATTTGTTGAAGAGGATTAGGTATTATCCGGAGCTTGATGGGATTCAGTTGTTTCATTCGGAGTATAATGGGAATCATTATGAGATATTGCTCCTTCCTAGTAATTTTTCGTTTGAGGTTATTGAGGGAGAGATAAAGATTGGGGGTGGGAGTGGGGTGAGTGGTGGTGTGAGTGGTGGTGTGAGGGGGGTTAATTCTGGGGGGGCTGATGTTGGTGGGGTTGGGGGTGGAGTGAGTGGGGCTAATGTTGTTTTTTGGCAGGATTTTGAGAGGTTTCATGGAAGGAAGAGTTATGCAAGTGGAGTTGTTGGGGCTTATTATGCTTGTAGGTTGGCGGTTTGTGAGTATTTGGAAAGGATTAAGAGGCAGGCTACGTGTTTGTTTTTTAGGGAAGTTCGGCCAGAGTATTATGCTCCTCTAGGGGTTGGGATTTTGAGGGAGGCTTGTCGGGGGGCATTTGAGAATGGGTTTGAGGAGTTTGCTACTATTTCAGAGGCTTTGGAAATGATGCAGGAGAGGATGAGGTTGAATGTTGAGGTTTATAGAGATAGGAGTGAGTTGTTGAAGGAGTATGGGAAGCAGAAGAAGATTTGGGATTTTAGTTAAGGCATAGCCATGAATTCAATATTTTTCCCTGGAAGTCTTTCAGAGAATTTTCCAACAATGTATTCTTTTTGGTCAGGTGTTGCTTCATCTCTATACCAATTGTACCATTGATCTGGCATCTGAATTGTTAGTTTGTCATCTTTTTGAATCATACTGAATTGAGGGCAACATAGGGCACATCCTTCTTGAATATGCATATAGTATGGGCCACTAGTATCCTCTGGAATTTCAATTTCTCTGCAATTGTAGTCTAAGTCATCACTAAATACCTCAACGACTGCTTCAACTGTATCTCTAAATTCTTTTTCTGTCATAATTTTCTTGAATTAATCTAGTTTATAAGTTTTTCCTTTTCAAAAATCTGTTTATAAATATTATCCAACAACCCCAATCAAGATCCCCTCAATAATTCCTGCGATAACTAACAAAGGTATTACGATTAGAAAGAAAATTCGGAATGAGAGTATTAGGTTATTGTAGAGTTTGGTTCTTAGTTTTTTGTTTGACAGTATTAGGTAGAGGTAGATGAGCATTGAGATTGGGAGGAAGATTATTGATAATAGCATTAATAGGAATATTGTGGGATTGCTGATGTTTTTTTTGTAGTGGGTTATGCAAGAGTGCATTAATAAGAATCCGATTCGGATTCCTAATGCGATGCTGATGAGGATTGCGGGGATTTCGAATATTCCATGAGGGAGTAGTCTCCAGAGGATTAAAAAAGATTCGACTTCTACGCTTTTGTTTATGACGTAGCCTAATAGGTAACCGTTTGTTATTAGGACAATTATTGGGAAAATTGCGAGGAGGATTCCAAGGGTTAGTGCGAAAAAAGAAGAGGTTATGTTGTTTGCGGTTATGAATTGGATTAATTGTAAGGTTGATAAGTTTTGGGTTTTTAGTATTAATGATTTTATGATTTCTTTTATATTTTCTTCGAAGAAAAATGGGAAGAGGAAACCTATGAAGGCTATGATGAAGAAAAGAAAAAATGAGATCCAGAAGTATGTTTTTATTTTTTTAAGGTCTGCTAGAGCTTTTTGGAATTGGAGATAGAGGGGGTTTGGGTTGGTTGAGAGGTTTTGGTTTTTTGGGAGGGTTTGGTTGTTGGAGGTGGTTCTGTGGGGTTTGTTGAGGGTTGATTTTTTGAGGGGTTTATTGTTAGTTGTTTTTGTATTTGTTTTCTCAATGGGTTTTCTTTTTTTCATGTTTGAGAGAGGTATTTTGGGTTTTTAAGTTTTGGGAATATAATAATTTATATAGTGGCTTTTGTAAAATTCTGAATGGTTAAGCTTGAATTGAGATATATGGGAAGAGATTATGTGGAAAAAAGATTGAGAGAGCTTTTAGATTTAATTAGGGATAGAAACTATGATATGAAAAGAGAATATGGTTGGTATCCTATTGAATATATTAAGGGAAGGTTTAGATATGTTGAAGAGGGGAATAAGGCGTTGATAGCTGGATTGAAAGCTAATCTTGGGGATGATTGGGATGGATCTATGGCTGATTTTTGTTGTGGTTCAGGAAGTTTAACTTTGAAGATTGCTGATGATTATCCTTTATCTAATATTCATGGTTTCGATACGGGGAAGAAATTTATAAGACTTGCAAAATTTGCTAGTAAAAATAATCCGAAGGTGAATTTTTCTTTAAAGGATGTTTATAATTTAGAAGATAATATTTTTGATGTTGTAACTTTTAATAATGCTTGTGGATCTTTGTCTGATAAGATTATTCAGTATGGTGTGGAAAATAAGGCTCAGATTATTGTTGGGAAATTTTGTTGTCATGAGGAGATTTCTAGAGAAGTTTCTCAATCTAAGGATTGGATAGAGAATGTTGTTTTGAAATTATTTTGGTGGTATAATGATTGGGTTAGAGATAGGGGTGAAACTAATTATATTTCCCCAAGAGATGATGTGAATAGAGATTTATTGAGTGAGTTTGGAAAGAAAGAATTGGGGATGACTGATGATGAGTTGGAGAAAATAGCGAGGACTACTGTGAATTCATTGTTGGGTAATGCGATTATAGATTTTAATAGGATGATGAAGTTGATTGAGAGGGGTTATGAGGTTTGGTATGATTCGAAGCAATCTTTAGTGGTTGCTAGAAGGAAGGATGTCATTTAGTAATTTGTTAATTAAAATACCTGCTAATAAGCGCAGTCTTTCTTTTGTATCTTCTTTTCAGATATGATCCGTAGATGAGTCCTGCGATTAGTCCGCCTAGGTGTGCTGTGTTTCCGATAGGTAGTGAGACGAATAATCCGATTATTACTAGAGGGACTATTGCGATGATTGGTAGCATGTAAAAGGGCATGCCCATTGGGATTGAGAATCTTCTTAGGCCGGGGCTGAATGAGAACATTGTGAATATTGCGAAGAAGATATATGCGGTTAGTAAGAGGTTTAGGATTGGTAGTAGGGCTAGGTCGGGGAAGATTGAGGATAAGAGAGATTGTAGGATTATGGCTATGATTGGACCCATTATTAGGTAGACTTTCATGTGAGGGGTTAGGATTGCTAATAGCCCGGCTATTCCGAAGATGGCTCCTGAAGCTCCGACGGAATATGTTAATGGTGAGACGAAGATTCTTGCTCCTAGTTCGGTGTTACCTAGGTAGAATGATAGGACTGAGTAGAAGATTCCGGCGAAGATTCCAGAGATTAGGTAAAAGTATAGGAATTTCTTTCTTCCGATTATTTTTTCTAATAGGTTTCCTATGAAGAATAATGAGATCATGTTGAAGAAAAGGTGAGGGAGCCAGACGTGAGTGAACATGCTGGTTAGTAATGTCCAGAATGAACCTGCGAAGATGGCTTGTGCTTGAAGGGCGAAGATGTTGAGAAGTTGTTGTTCTGCGTAGCCTGAAACTGATAGGGAGATGAAGATAATGTAAGTTATTACATTCAAAATAATAAGCCAAGTGGTTACGCTGAGTTTTCTGAATATGCTGTTAGAGGGTTGGATTCTTTTCATGGACTGTCTTCTTAGTGAAGATCGTTCTAGATTGTCGTTGAACCATTTTGCCATGAAATTATTTTTTCTTTTTAATTGGTTTTTTCTTAGCAGGTTTTTTTGAAGGTTTGTTTTTAGTATTTTTTCTAATTGGTTTCTTTTTCTTTGTTGCTTTTTTAGTGGGTTTCTTTTTTGGCATTTTCTTTTTTGTAGGTTTTTTCTTTTTTAATTTTCCTTCTTTTTTTAATAACTTTTCTTTAGCACGTTTTGTTTCTTCTCTTTTTAATTTTCTTTTTAGTTGTTTTTCTTTTTCTGCTCTGTTGATTTTTCTTTGTTTTTCTTTTCCTATTTTTTCTTCTTGTTTGATACGTTCTTCTGAAACTAAGATGATTTCTCTTTTTAATTTATCGATATTTTTCCCGATGTGTTCTATTACTTCTGAATCGTCTGATAGTTCGTAAACTTCTTCGCATTCTGGGCAGATGAAATCGTTTAATAGTGCTGTTTCTTCGTTTACTTCGATGGAGCAAGTTGTGCAGAGGTAGTGTCTTCCTTGAGTTCTGTTATGACTCTGAGTTTCTAGGACTTTTAATTTGTTTTTTAATTTTTCTTCTAAAAGAGATAATGATTGGAAGATGTCTAGGGTCCAGAAGTAAATGTACCATCCTTTTCTTTTGTCTTTTTTTCTGATGAATGAGACTAGGCCGAAGTCAGAGAGTTTGTAGAGGATGTTACGAGTTTGGTTTATTGTTAGTTTTAGTTTTTCTGCTATTGCGAATTCGTTTACGTTTTTCTTTCCGGCTAGTAGATCTATGATTTCTACAGATTGTTTGTTGATTAGATCTTCTATGACTGACTTTAGGAGTTTGATTTGTCTTTTATCTACTTCTCCAATTTTGGGTTTTGGAGTTTCCTTTTTTGGTTTTTTAGATTTTTCTTTAGACATTGTTTATTAGAATACGAGGATATCGTTTTTTTGGTTTTTATAGGTTTTGGTTTTAAATAGAGCTAAATTATTTAGCTAGTAATTTCAAAAGTTCTTTGTCTTGTAACATCACAAGGGCTATTGCTAGCTTCATTCTCCTTTCCCATTCTTTTTGGGTTTTTGAGTTGGGGTTGCTGTTAGTGTTTATTATTTTTTTATATGTAACTTCTACCATTTTTTTGATTTTTTATTATTTGATCAATAATATGAGATGCTAGATTTTTTCTATTTTTTTTAATATATTTTTTTATCCAGTTTTTTGCTTTTTTTAGTGTTATCTTGCTTTCATATTTAGTTAGGTCTCTGATGAATGAGTCGGCGGCCTTTATTTCAAGGATTTCTAAAATGTATCCTTTTTCTAAGAGATATGCTTTTGCAACTGCGAAGGCT
>CAZOQD010000027.1:0-7969 GCA_964581925.1 Candidatus Woesearchaeota archaeon | reverse complement strand
CTTATCCACCTATACATAAAACTCAACGCCCATTTACTTCTATCCTTCTCAATAAAAAACAAAACCAAAAAAACAAAACCCAAAAAAATCGCAGTAAAAACTAAAATAGGAATGTCCAACTTATCTTGAAAAATAAAAGAAAACAAAACCGCCATAAACACAACACTACTTATATCCAAAATTTTATCAATAGTAAAATTAAACAACCCCTTCCCAATCTTATCATCAGAATATTTCTTCAAATATTCGGCTCTCACAACCCCTCCCAGCTTCGACGGAGTAACAAATCCATAAAAATTACAAATAATATTTATCTTAACAGCCTCACCAAAACCAATCTCCATTCCCTGTTTTCTAGCAATAATAAACCATTTATATGTCTGAACCACCAACATCACAAATACAAAAGCAATCCCGATAAACAAAAACCCAAGATCAATATTTCTAATCTCCTCCCAAACATTAACAATATCTATCTTAATCAAAATATAAACAAACAACAAAATCCCAATAATGGGCAAGTACTTCTTCCAATATTTTATCATATAAACAACCCCTCCCTAAAAACCACTAAAGCCAACAAACAAATCAAAATCTGAAACCCAAATATCAAATAAACCACATCCCGCTCATAAACTTTCCTTTTATATTTTTTCAAAATCAACACACTCAAATGAGTCAACCCATAAACCTTGTTATACGGAACATCCAAACTCCCATCCTCATTAACTTTAGCAAAAGAAGGCTTAACCAACTTACCCCTAACTTTCAAAACAGTCTCAATAACATATGGGATAAACACAAAAACCGCTATCTTCTCAAAATTACCCAATATCGCCATTATAGCAATTAAAGCCCCCACCGAATATGTTAACACATCCCCTGGAAAAACCTTCGCAGGATATTTATTATAAATATAAAAAACCAATAAACTTGCAACCATACACAATCCCACAACGCTCAACCATGCAGTTCCAGTAATATAACTAATAAAACTCAAAAAACTAATCATAATTATCCCCTGTCCAGCCTCAAGCCCATTAAACCCTGCAAGAAAATTATAAGTTGTCGTAGCCCCCATAATCCCAATCGGTATAAAAATCAAAGGATAATAAAATCCAAGATCAACAACCCCAAAATAAGGAAGACCAACTACCTTCGTCCCAACATTAATCACAACCAAAGGAATAGAAGCAACTAAAGCAAGGAACAATCTAAATCTAATACTCAATCCTTTTGAAGTCCAACCCAAAATATCATCCACAAATCCCACCAAGGCCAAAATCAATATAACACTAAGCAATGCAAAAATCTCCACTATCTCTCCGTTACCTCCTAAAATAAAAGTCCTAATAGCAATATAACTCAAAACCCCCAACACAAACGAAAGCACAACAACAACTCCTCCCGAAGCCGCAACCCTTTTTGCCCGATCAACCTTATTCATATCCTCCCACAACAACCCCACATCCCTACACTTCTTTATCCATTTAGGCAAAGTATAAAACATCAAAAAAAAACTTATCAACAAACTAATTATCAATATCGGTTCCATAAATAATTAAGAATCTAAGGCTTTTTAAAGATTAATCCTACCAACCACAATCAACCATGTAACAACTTATCAACCTCATTTAACAACTCCTCAGCCCCTTTATCTCTCTCAACACTCTCCCTCCTCTCACAATACAAACACTCCTTCATTTTCTTCTCACTTCTAAAATTACAATTATTACATACATAACCCATCTTTTAATCTATGAAACATCTACAACTCAAGATATATAAAATTTTCTAAAAATTAAAAAAACAAGGGAGTAACCAACACTTCTATCAACGCAGCTATAATCAACAACACCACTGCCAAAATAACCAAATTCAAAGAATCCTGCAAAATAACCCAAAACTTCTCAGATTTAATATTATGCTTTATCCCAGCAATACTAATTATTCCTCCAGCCAACGCCCCCGCAAAATAACTCCCTATCTCTGGAATCCCATGTATCATATATCTAAACAAACCTAACGGTAAGTTCATTAAACTTGATTTAGAAAAAATACCAATCGCCGCACTTATCACACTCGCGTTCCAAGCCAAAATAAATATAGCTCCCGCCCCAAATATCAATGAAAACAACAAGGTAAATATCAAAACATAAATGTTATTAGTAAAAATATTAACTATCTTATCCTTAGCCCCCAAATACCCCGTAGCCTTAGCCTCACTATTCAACCCATAATCACTCACACATTTATCAAAACCCGTCGGCCGATTAATCAAACAATAAGTCTCTATCTGCGCCTTAAAATTCTGATTCCCATCATCAAACGCAATATACCAAAACGAAAACGCCACTATAAACCCAAAAAACAAAAACATAAAATAAGTCAACGCCTTACTATGTTCCCTAAGCAACCCAAAAAAACTATATCCTTGAAGATCTTTCTCCTCCTCATTCTTAATCGCAAAATAAACAAAAGGCAAAGACAACATCACCGTAAACGTAACAACCAAAATCCCAGTATATTTAGACAACACCGGATCCCCCGAAAATATCCATTGAGTCAAAACAAGCGAAAGCGTCGCATAAAACGCCCCCACAAAAAACATCTCCCAAGGCCGCCTCTCAGCCTTCCTCGGATTAATCAACATCTCAAACATCTTTTCTTTCACACCTCAACACAGATACCTAGATTCCAGACTTTTTAAAGATTTAATTACTAACTTTTTTATACTATCTTTATCTTATCAACATATGAAAAAAGACGTGAAACAATTCAATCAAATCTGCAAAGACATAAAATCTATAAAAATTCAAGGAGCCAGAAACATAGCCAAAGCCGGACTCAAAGCATATAATATAAACAAAACAAAACAAGCAAAAGCAAAACTTATCAAATTAAGACCGACCGAACCAATGCTACAACATGTATTGAACCTAGCCGATAAACAACCCTATGAAAAAATAATAAACCATTTCAACGAGGCGCAAGAAAAAATAAACGAACAAGTTCTAAAACTAATTAAATCCAAAGACGTTATTTTCACCCACTGCCATTCAACTAACGTAACTCATTCTTTAATCAATGCAAAAAAGAAAAAAAAGAACTTTGAAGTTTACAACACCGAAACCCGTCCATTATTCCAAGGAAGAAAAACAGCAAGAGAACTAAAAAAACACAACATCAAAGTCACAATGTTCATAGACTCTGCTCTAGCAGTAGCCTTAGAAGAAAGACAAAACACAAAAAAAGCAACAAAAATTTTCTTAGGAGCCGACGCCCTAACAAAAAAAGGAATAATAAATAAAATAGGGAGCCGAACCATTGCTGAACTCGCCCATCTACATAAAATACCCTTGTACATCATAGCCGATTCTTGGAAATATTCCAAAAAACAATTGCCAATAGAACAAAGAAAACTCAACGAAGTATGGGATCAAGCTCCTAAATCCATAAAAATTAAAAATCCAGCATTTGACTTCGTCCCTAAAAAATATATAACAAAGATAACCACCGAACTTGGAAGTTTATCTTACAATAAATTTCTGGAAAAAATGAACTAATAACTAACTACATTTTTATTTTTTTCATAAAATCATTCCATGAGATAAATTTGTTCTTTACATTTTCAGGTAAAACGCAAATTTCTGTATTGTTAATGGCTCTTAAGAACCCATTTTTTGTACATTTCTTATCTTGATTCTGCAAAATAAAGTTATGAAACTTAATTCTACAAGAAACTTTCTGTTTTTTATTATAATAACATTTTCTATGACAATTTGTTTTCTTATACCATCCAACAAAATAATCTAATGGCTTATTCTTGGATTTACCTCTCAACACTGAAACAATACAGTTAATCTCATTATAACTAATAGAGCTATCTTCCAATCTTTCCCTTATCTCTTTCAATTTATCAAAAGGATTTCTTACATTTTTCAATATTTTCTTTATTTTCCAACTAGGTAAGATTTCTTTAAGCTTTATATGATGATATTCGGCTAATTTTGCAATATGATCCCAAATTGTTCCTTCTTTTAAATTTCTTTTTTTAGCAATTTCCGATATTGACAACCCTTTTCTAAAAAGATATAATGTTTTTTGTGTGGTGAATTCAAACTTATTAAGATCCAGCATATTAGAAAAATTTTCATAAATCTTAGGCTGATCAATAATCGTAGCCTTTAGTGGAAATAACCTATCAAAATTACAGATAAGCTCTCTTTGATATCCATAACTATCAGCATGTTTTGTATAAGCAATCCATCCAGATACTTTCTCTATAATTTTCTCTCTATTTATCTTATCGCTTCTATATTCCTGATATAAAACAGCTAATTTATTATCAAATTTTCTTTTATTTTTCTTGCTTACAATTTTATGATGGTAAAATATCTTGAATCCGAGAAAATTAATACCTTTACTTAATTCAATTATTTTTGATTTCTCCGAATGAAGAACAATATCTAATCTATTTGTAAGGAATTGGTTAATTTGCTTTTTATAATAATTAAGACTTTTTAAGGAATTATGAAAAATTACAAAATCATCAACATATCTAATATAATATTTACACTTTAATTTATGTTTTACAAATTGATCAAATTCATTAAGATAGACATTAGCAAAAAACTGACTAGTTAGGTTCCCTAAAGGCATACCTTTTAAGATAGAGATATTGAGGCTCTTTGCCCCCTCCCCTGATTGAACTGTATTAGCCATAATTTTCTTGATTAGATAGAGTACATTATCATTATTTATCCTTCTAGACAAAATCTTAAGTAAGATATCATGATTTACAGTTTCAAAATAATGCTGTATATCTGCCTTTAATATATAAAATCTCTTATAATTATTTTTAATGACTTTTATCTTGAAAAAATCAAATCTTTTAAGTGCATTATGAGTCCCTTTTCCTTTTCTATTTGCATAAGAATCATAAACAAATGTTCTATCAAACATTTCCTCAATCACATTACAGATAGCATGATGAACAATTCTATCCCTAAAAGCAGATTTACTAATCTTTCTTGTTTTAGGATCTCTATGAATAAAAGTCTTAAGTTTCCTTGGATTATACGTATGCATAAGTAACTCATTCCTCAATTCAAACAAATTATCTTTTAAATTCCTTGTAAATTCAATAACATAAGTTTTCCTAGTCTTACCTTTTCTTGCTTTTTTATAAGCAAGAACAAGATTTTCAAAAGAACATAATTTTTGATATAACCCATCATGATTCATAAATCTTAACAAAATACATAGTATATAAGAATTTTATAATCCCATAATGTATTTTAATATTATCACTATTTAGTTACTACAAATAGAAAAGCTTATAAAGTAGGATTTCACACTATTTTATAGTACAATGAAACAAAAACTATGCATAACAATAAATGAGAAAACAATTAAATTGTTAGATAACTTTATAGATGAAGGCATATTTAGGAATAAATCTCATGCTGTTGAATTCAGTTTAAACAAAATTTTAAAAGAAGAAAAGAATGACAACTAAAAACCAAAAAACACAAAGAAAGCATTTTGTACAAGCATTGTATAAAACTCTAGAAGGAGTTGTTTCACCAACACCTTATTTAGAGATATCTGACGGTGAGCAGGTTGAAGTCAATTTCTTAAATGGTAAAGGAAATCTACCAAGAGAAAATGTAACAGAAATCAACGTTCTCGATATTGATATAGCCTCATTATTCTTTGATGATTTTCATATTTTATATGAAGGAGTAACCGGGGTTGGAAAAACATATACAAGCGACGCATTATTCAATACTATTTTTGGCGAAAATGGACATTACACATTAAGGTTAAGTGGAGGAATTTTAGGAGGTTCTGCATTAGAACCTTTTACAACTGCAACTCTTGAGAATGGAATTCCTAAAACAAAAATAGATCATGATAAATGCTCTAGGTATGGGGCATTATTTATTGATGAAATAAATAGGGGAGATAATAATGAGGTTTTCCAGATAGTAGATGGAGTAGTCTATTTAAACGGAGATACAGGTTATTTAAGGATACCAATACCAAACACTGATAGACATAAAAATTTAGCCATTATCGCAGCCATGAATCCCGCTGATGCAGAGCATAGTGCTGTTTCTGAACTAGACATTGCAGGAGAAAACAGATTCCTTAAGTTTAATTTTCCAAATGGAGTGGCTGAAGCAGGGTCAGGCCAACTTGAAAAAAGAGTACAAAAAGATTTATATAATACTTTTTGGCAAGAATTTTCAAGAACGTCAGGACAAACAGGAGATTGGAGAGAAACTTATCCAGTAATAACTGATCCTACAAATCTAGAAACTGGATCAACAGGCAATATTAGAGAATTTATAGATATAGCATTAGGATATGTTGGTTATGATCCAAAAGAGACGGTTGCTAGAAATAATGCACTATTACGACAAGGAGATCTAAGTTCCAACTTAGTAGTAACTGAAGATAATAATTATCAAAAAGTTATTGAAACCCAAGGAAGTTTAAAACATAGTTTCGTTAGAAGAGACCTTGGCAAGATAGAGAATTTAAGCAGATTGTTTGGTTTTATCACAGGAATTAAAAACGGAAGTTACGAGATAGATACTACATTAACAAATGCTGCTGCTGCTATTGGAACAGTTTTGGAAAGTAAGAGGGTTACTGGCGCTGTTTATGGAAACTTAATGGCATTGGTTAATGATGCAAGATCAAGTTATAGTAAATTCCATACTGATTTTCAAATTCCAAAAAGTTTTGGGATAAGGCAAGGAATATGGCAAGCAGCCGTTTATGCTGGACAAGATGCAGAAAAAGGCAAACAATTCGAAGCATATAGAAATACAATACAAGGTGCAATAAGCAAAATTAATGTGCAAGGAGGAGGAATTGCAGATATAACTTTAAGGTCAAGACTAGCAGCAGACTTAGCAGTTTTAGATTATTTCAGTAGATCTTATGAGAAAGATATAGAAACCGCATTAAAGAAAAAAGGACAAAACGCATTTAAGTCTTTTGGAGCATTATATCAAGCAAAAAAATCAAGAAGTAGTGTATATGAACATAGGCTTGACTCAATACTAGGGGGAATCTAACTATGGGGAATATAATTCCAAGAGAAAAGATAAAGCACTTAGAGTGGACTGGTGAGCAAGACTCTCAAGTAAAGCAGGATACAAAAAAAGAGCTCAATACAAGTGATAGTTATATTACTAATGAGAGAATATTGCAAGGACGATCTTTTTCGGATGATGATCTCTCGCAAGCGTTGGAAAATGCATTAGTTTATGGAGGGAATGAAGGAGTTGTAACGATGCCTGAGTTGATTTCTGCAAGAGTAAAAGCAGAAAAAGATCATTTTTTATGGCAAAATCATTTTGATGTGCATACTGAAGAGTATATTGGTATTGATCATGATGGAATATTAGGGTCCTCAAATCGAGGATTAGTTTTAATTGTTCATGGAGGAGGATTACTAACTCCTGACCAGATAAGAGAAGCGTATGATAAGAGGTTAGAAAATGGTAGTGCTGTACTAACACAAGATGAATTTAATCAATTATTGAGGGGGGAAAATTTTGAAGATCGAGAATTCCCTCTTTATGGTATAGATGAAATACAAGAAGGAGTGTCTGGTTTGCCGCATCGTTTTGGGGTATATATGAGTTTTTCAGAAGCACAGTCGACAAAATCAGGTTATCATGATAAAACAAGCTTTCTTGCAAATCGTTTAGTAATTGCTCGAAATGGTGGTACTCAAAATCTAGAAGCGTATTTTGGAGAAATTAATGGTAGTGAGGGGAGTCTTGGAAATTGGCATATTTATAGCGATAAAGAAATTAATAAGCCATCCGGCCGGTTACTGTGTCTCGATTCTGACTACTTCGGTCTGAATGGCTACTTTGATCTCAACAATAATGGTCGGTTCCTCGGGGTAGCGCCGGAGGCGCGCGCAAAAAAGTAATGGAGA
>CAZOQD010000026.1:0-8034 GCA_964581925.1 Candidatus Woesearchaeota archaeon | reverse complement strand
GCCCTATACTTCATGAAAACAATGAGATGGATAATGAATCTGCAAATTTACAATCCCTTGGCTTATTAGATTATGCCTTAAGGAAATCTCATTTAGTTATCGCAGAAAGTCCAACCAATTATAGTTTCCCTATAAATATCTTAGAAATAAACGGAGAATACCAATAATGGCAAAACCAGTAAGAAAAAAAGTAGAAAGTCTACAATTCACACTAATCAATCCAGACGAGCTTAAAAAAATGGGCAAGGCAAAAATCATTACCCCAGAACTTTATGACGTCGACGGCTATCCAGTAGACGGAGGTTTAATGGACCTACGTTTAGGAGCCATCGATCCTGGAGTAAGATGTAGAACTTGTGGAGGCAGATTAAAAGAATGCCTAGGACACCCAGGAACAATAGAATTAGCCCGTCCTATTTTTCATATCAAATACATTCCAATAGTCGAACTATTCCTAAGATGTTATTGCTCAGAATGTAACAAACTAATGATTAAAGAAAAAGACATGATAAAATACAAAACAATCAAGGATAGACTAAAGAGAGCAAAAGATACAAAAAAATGCCCCCACTGCATGGCCGAGCAGGAAAAAGTCAAGTTACAAAAACCAACAACTTTCAAAGTAGGAAAGAAACGTTTATTCCCTGGCGAGATAAGAGACATATTATCAAGAATATCTGACGAAGAAGCTAAACTCGCAGGAATAGATCCAAAGATATTCAGACCCGAATGGTCAATCCTCACATTACTCCTAGTCCCGCCCGTTACAGTAAGACCTTCTATTACTTTAGAATCTGGAGAAAGAAGCGAGGACGATTTAACTCACAAACTATCCGACATAATCAGAGCAAATCAACGTCTCTGGGAAAACCTAAACGCCGGAGCCCCAGAAGTTATCATCGAAGACCTATGGGACTTACTACAATACCACATAACTACTTTCTTCGACAATTCAATAACAAAAATCCCACCAGCACGTCACCGTTCAGGTCAACCACTAAAAACAATCACAGAAAGAATAAAAGGTAAAGAAGGAAGAATAAGGCACAACTTAGCAGGAAAGAGAGTAAACTTCAGTTCACGTACCGTAATCTCTCCAGACCCAGCCCTAAAAATAAACGAAATAGGAGTACCCTTCGAAATAGCGGAAATCCTAACAGTAAACGAAAAAGTCAACTCTTCTAACATAGAAAAACTAAGAGACATAATCAAGAACGAACACTATCCAACAGCAAATTATATCATCAGACCCGATAAAAGAAGAAAAAGAATCACTCAAGATTTAAAACAAGAAATCTTAGAGGAATTAGAACCTGGATATGTTGTAGAAAGACAACTAGTTGATGGAGATGTAGTATTATTCAACCGTCACCCAAGCCTACACAAAGCAAGTTTAATGGCACACTTTGTTAAAGTCTTACCTTACAAAACTTTCAGAATCCATCCAGCAGTGGCGCCCCCTTACAACGCAGACTTTGACGGTGACGAGATGAACATCCACGTACCTCAAACCGAAGAAGCAAGAACAGAAGCAAAAATATTAATGGACGTAAACAAAAACATGATGTCAGCAAAAGACAACAGCAACCTTCTAGGAAACATCGTCGACGCAATAACTGGAAATTATTTATTAAGCCAAGAAAAATTGTCAAAAGCAGAAGCATCACAATTACTTTATAATTCAGGAATAGAAAATGATTCTATAAAATCATATCCTACTGGAAACGACATAATCTCAGAAGCGATCCCAAAGATGGACTATCAAGCCAAAACAAAAAAAGGAGATCCATTTACAATTAAAGCTGGAAAAATAAACGAAGGAAAAGTAGACGAAAACGTATTTGGTGTTGAAACTGGACACTTACTAAAACAAATAGACAAAGACCTAGGAAGAGAGAAAACAATAGAAGTCCTAGAAAATTCTTTCGCCATCGGTACAAAATATCTCACAGGCCACGGTTTCACAATATCTGTAGAAGATTTAAACGTTAACCAAAAAGTTAAAAAATCCACTGAAGAAATAATCAAAGAAGCCGAAGATAAAACTAATAAAATTATAGAAAATTTCAACAACAATACTTTAGAAGTTATTCCCGGTAAGTCAAATGAAGAAACAAGAGAAATAAAGATCTTACAAGCTTTAAACGAAATCAGAACAAAAATCGGAAAGGTGGTAGGAAAGGAAGTCTACAAAAACGATCCAATAAGTATAATGATGGATTCAGGATCTGGTGGAAGCGTTCTTAACATCACTCAAATGGCGTGCTGCGTCGGTCAACAAGCACTATGGGCCAAAAGAATAGGAATAGGATTCAGCAACAGAACCTTATCTTTCTTCAAAGAACACGACCTATCTCCAAAGTCGAGAGGTTTCATCTACTCATCATTCTTAAGCGGATTAAAACCCTACGAGTTCTTCTTCGGAGCAATAACTGGAAGAGACGCATTAATGGACACTGCACTAAGAACACCAAAATCAGGTTACCTTTACAGAAGATTAGCAAATGCATTACAAGACATAAGAGTTGAATACGACAAAACTGTAAGAGATGGTTCCGGAAGAATCATACAATTCCTATATGGTGAAGATGGAAAATCTGTCTCAGACTTACACAGCGACAAAGACATTCTAGCCGGAGAGGCCATAGGAATCTTAACAGCACAATCCTTTGGAGAACCTTCAACACAGATGGCATTAAACGTATTCCACTTCGCAGGAGTTGCAGAAATGCAGGTAACCTCAGGTCTTCCTCGATTAATTGAAATATTCGACGCAAGACGTACCCCTTCAACGCCCGAAATGGAAGTCTTTCTAAACAAAGCATTCAACGATGAAAAAAACGCAAGAGTCTTAGCAGAGAAAATCAAAGAAGTTAAATTGAAAGAAATTGTTAAAGAAATAAAAATAAACTTCTCAGACAAAAAAATCGAAGCACTAGTAGACACCGAAGCTGTCAAAAGAGTCCACTCTTCCCTACCTACAATTGTAAAAAGACTAAACGAAGAAGGAAAAATAACAAACAAAATAAAAATAGTCAACAACTCGATAGTCTTCGATGGAAAAGATCTAGACTTCAAAGAAATATACAAATTAAAAGAAAAAATCAAAGATACCCAAATCTCAGGAATAGCCGGGATCTCTCAAATCCTAGTTGTAAAAAGAGATGGAGAATACGTAATCCTTACAGCAGGAAACAATCTCAAAGAAATTATCCAATTTAAAGAAATCGATGAATCAAGAACCATAAGCAATGACATCCACGAAGTTTCAGACGTGCTAGGAATCGAAGTAGCAAGAGCGACAAAAGACATTTAAAACTCATCTCTGATGCCATGACTTCAGAAGGAATTGTAAAAGGTATAACAAGAATGGGAATAATCTCACAAAAATCCTCTATATTGGCTCGTGCCAGTTTCGAAACACCAATCAAACAATTCGTTAACGCAACTCTAAAAGAAAATAAAGACGAACTCAACTCAGTAATCGAGAACATAATCCTAAACCAACCAGTTCCAGTCGGTACGGGCCTTCCAGGATTGATGGTAGAAGTAACAGGCTCACTCTCCGATGAAAAACCAAAGTCAGATAAAAGTGTAGCCAACATCACAAAATATGTCAGAGATACTTCTCATAAGGGAACAGAACCAATCCTAGAGAAAGCACAAAAAAAGAAATAGTTTTAAACCCTAATTACCCTCTATCAAGAGGTGACTATGAAAATAAATTCTAAAGCACAGTCTAAAATAATCGTATTGGTTCTGATAATATTATTAGTTCTAGGTAGTATTGTAATAGTTTTCAATTTTGTTATACCATTTATAAAAGAATCATCTCAAAAGTCAGATGCCCAACTTTTAACAACTCACTTAGACATTAAGAGCGCTAAATTAAAAGGCGAAACAACAATGATCGAAGTCCATCGACCTTCCGGGGATTCCAAATTAGACGCCTTAAATTTTATATTTAATACAGATAAAGGCTCACATCACCTTAAGATAACAGAAAACTTACCAGAATTAGGGACCGTCAAATATTATTTCAATTCGTCATTTATTGGAGGCATAACACAGCATGAGGAAATAAAAAGTATCAAAGTAATCCCCATAGCAAATGATAAATTCGGGGCCCCTTCAAATGATAAATCCGTAGATGACCAAAGAAATTTATTAAACAATCCTGGTGCAGAAACTGGAAATTTAACAGGATGGGCATCCCTATCCGGAATCTCTTCAGAAAATCATTCAGGAGCTTATTCATTTCAAAAAGGGGGGTATGGTGTAATAATTACATCAGAACTAATAAAAATAGATCCAAACAGAAAATATTATCAAGAAGGCTGGTTCAAATCCCCAAAAAACTCCCGACTTTATTATGGATATATAACTTATGACAAAAATGGAAGAACAATTCTTCCCCAAAATATTTTACATCGTTCCGGAACAGAAACAACATTATATGAAGCAATATCTAGCTCAGATGAAATAATAAAAATTACTGACGGATCAGGATGGAGCACATCTCATAGTTATTATGTTATAGCTTTTGATATAGATGATTCCGGAAATTATAACGATATCCCCAATTTTGACATAAGTAACAGAAATATCATAAGAATAGAAGATAAAGGACCCTATTGGGAGGTTGAATTTTTAACTTCCGTTGGGAAAGCATATCCTGCCGGAACAAAAATAAGAGAACATTATTATAGTAGCACTTATATGTATAATTCTGCATCATCTGAATATGTTCCAAATGAATGGACAAAATACTCTTCAGTAATCGAAGGAGAATCCCCAACAGGAGAAACTTCGGGTATGTGGAGAAAAGGTTCCAGATATATAAGAGCGATGATGTTAACCAATTACGGCGGAAACATAAATAATATAACTTATATAGATGATCTAGTTTTCAGATTTGCATAATTTACCTTAAAGATTCAGTAACATTTAAAAACTAATTTAAACATAACATCTCATAAAAGAATTTTACAAAATTTACAATGATAAAAGTTTTAGACATGCAATTCATAAGATATGCCAATCTTTTCAATAAGATAACAAAAATAAGATGCAGCCATTGCTTCGAATACAACAATACAATTATTTTTGCAGTCCCTAAAAAATTTGTAATGAAAGCCATCGGAAAAGACAGCAGCAACTTAGCTAAATTAAATAGAATGATAGGTAAGAAAATTAAGATAGTCGCGATACCTAGGGGAAAAGAAGACATAGAAAGTTTTGTCTCAATAATCACAAAACCAGTAAAATTCAAAGCCATCGAAATAAAAGACAACGAAGCAATAATCACTGCAGGTAGCCAAAACAAAGCCTCACTAATAGGAAGAAACCGAGTAAGACTTAACGAAATGACAAACATCCTCGAACAATATTTCGATGTTAAAAAAGTTATGATAAAATAAAAAAATTCTTAATCAGCACAATCTATAAATAATATTTATATTTTGATCTAAACATCAATTTCAAACGAAACAAAGAAATAAAATATCTAACAATAACCTCTATTCATCTAAATAAATCCTCTAAGAAACCTTTTTAAACCTATATCCTCATAAAATAATATCAATTACCTACAAAATGGGACTAAATAACGCAACAAAATTAATGAAGAATCGAAGCAAGTTTAGATGGAAAGATCGAGCTTACAAGGTCAGAACTCTAGACTTATTCAAAAAATCCGACCCCTTAGGTGGAAAGAACCAAGCCAAAGGAATAGTAACAGAAAAAGTCCAAAAAGAAGCAAAACAGCCAAACTCAGCAATGAGAAAATGTTGCAAAGTCCAACTCATCAAAAACAGCAAAATAGTAACAGCCTTCATTCCCGGAAACCTAGCCCAAAAATTCATCGACGAACACGACGAAGTCATGATCGAACGTATCGGCGGTAAACAAGGAAGAAGTAAAGGCGACATCCCAGGAGTAAGATGGAAAGTCACAAAAGTAAACGATCAACCCCTATCAAGACTATGGTCTGGAAAGATAGAGAAGGGAAGAAGATAAAATGGTAGATTATTTCCAACCTTTCGAAGATGATTTCACTTCCCAAAGTTATAAATCAGATCCAGAAACTACTAAATTACCCCCAAAAGAAATAACTTTCCACGAAGGAGACTCACCACTAAACTCAGGAAGTCTTGACGAAAGCGCATTTCAAAGACCTGCTATAATTAAATTCAAAAGAAACGCGGCATAATAAAATAAAAAATGGAAAAAACTCAGGAAACAGAACAAACATCAGATGAAAATCTCGACATTTATAGATATCCAGTTCATATTGGTCATAAAATTCATCAAAAATTATACGATAGTATTGGACAAAGAGGCCTAAAATATGCGGGAGGGTGGGACAATGAGGATAATAAAATCATTATATTACATTTAAATGACTGTACAATTAGTGGTGATCTCAATACACCTCGTAAAGAGTACTACATAACAATAATAAATGAAGATCCAAATAAAAGAAATGCTGTAAGAGAGACACTGGATCAAATATTAGGGAGACACTTAATAAAATAAAAAATGGAACCAACTCAAGAAACCCAAATCGAAACCGAACAAGAACTAGAAAATGATTCAGAACAACCAATGAGTGAACCATTAGACCAAATGGCAGAACTAAAATCAACTAAAGACAATTTCAAACTCTTCGGATTATACGATGTAACTAACGTAAAAGTCCAAGATCCAGGAATGAAACGCTACATGAACCTAGAACCAAAACTAAACATAAAAAGCCACGGTAGAGTCAGAGAAAGATTCTCACGAGCCAAACTAAACATCTTAGAAGTATTTGCAAATCTCATAGCAGTCCCAGGACATCGAGGAAAAAAACACAAAATACAAACAGGTTGGAAAACAGGTAAGTACAGCCAGAACATGAGAATAGTATTAAACACTCTAAAAATCATAGAAGAAAAAACAAAAGAAAACCCAGTCCAAGTTTTAGTAACAGCAATCGAAAACGCTGCCCCAAGAGACGGAGTAACAATCATAGAATACGGAGGAGCTCGTTACCCTCAAGCCGTAGACGTCAGCCCCCTAAGAAGATTCACAATGACCCTAAGAAACATGGTCCAAGGGAGCTACGACAAATCATTCAACAAAAAAACAAAAATCGAACAAGCCCTAGCCGATGAGTTAGTCAAAGCATACAAACAAGACATGGACAGTTTCTCAATGTCTAAAAAAAGAGACTCAGAAAAACAAGCTGATTCTGCGAGATAAAAGTAGGAGCATCAAATTATAATCTCGATCAAGAAATCCTAATAAGAAACCTTTAAACTTTCTATTTATCAACAATCATATCCATTATCTCATCCAACTTCCGAGGATTTAAACTAATATGAATTTCACCAGTACTAGGTTTTGACAATAAATGCCCTGATTTTATTAAAGTAACAATTTCTCTCTTAACTTCCTTCAACATATGAGTAGGAAATCCTTTCATCGCATTCCTAATCTCAGTATGCCTACCTCCAATATATCTATGCCGAAAAAGCTTTCTCAAAATAACCCTCCTTATCTCCATAAAACTATCAACAAACAATCATATTTATAATTACTTAAACCACGAAAAGAGATTTTAAATCCACAATAGTAAATTATATAAACTCATCCCACTATTAATTAAAATGGAAAAATCATCATTCACCTTAGTTTTCGGAAGCTCACCATTCATCAAAATATTAGATTTTTTTTTAACATTCGAAGATCTAGATTACCCTATCTCATTTATAGCCAAAGAAACCAAAACAAAATGGGAAACAACAAATAAGGTCATAGAAACCCTCATTAAAAAAAACATCATCAAAAAAACAAGAAAACTAGGAAAATCCCAGCTTTACACTCTAAACAAAGAATCCAAATTAACAGAATTATTAAAAGATGTTGATCTAAAAATCTCTAGATTTTTTATAGAAAAAGAACTTGAAGGACAAAAAATCAAAATTACTTCTTAAATTGCTACAAAAGGTTTAAAAACCAAACTTCTTATCAAATATTATCAAATGGAAA
>CAZOQD010000025.1:0-8163 GCA_964581925.1 Candidatus Woesearchaeota archaeon | reverse complement strand
TGGATAAGAAGTATGCGGATATTTTGGAGGAGATTGCGATTAAGTATTTTAAGGGGTATGAGCATGGGAAAGTTAAGGAAGTTAGTGGGAAGGAAGTTGATAGATTGTTGAAGGATTCGGCTGATTATATTAAGAAGTTGAAAGAAGTTAGGGGATTGATTGAGACGAGGATGACTAGGAAGACTTTTGACGAGATTTATGAGAATGTGTTTGATATTTTGGGTAAGTTGTTTGGGAAGAAGGCAGATAGTAGTTTGGTTAGGGAGTATGAGAAAGAGATTGTTAATGGGGCGAAGGGGAATCCTAAGTTTATACATACTTTGAATAAGTTGATTGATATGAAGAAGAAGTTTAAGGCTGGGAAGGATCCGAGTAAGGTTGATTTTGAGAGGTTGAGGAAGGATAGTGTTTATTTGATTCAGGAGACTTTGGAGTATGGGCAGAGGAAGGAGCTGGGGTTGTTGCAGAAGACGAAGGTTGTGATAACTGCGAAAGGTAAGCCGTATGAGTTGTTGTTGACGAAGCCTGCGTTTTTGGTGGATGATGCGAAGGTTAAGAAAATTGAGGGTGGGAAGATTATGGATAGTGATGCTAATGAGATGAATGCTGTTCTTGCTGGGTATAGGGGTGGGCGTGTAACAATGGATGGGGATGTGATGAAAGTTTTGGGGAAGGAGTTGGGGGAGTTTGAGGTTAATTTGTGATTTTGAGTGTTTAGAGATATTGCTTTGGAGAGGGTTGAGGTTAATATTTTTTTTATTTGCTAAAGAATTTTGAGTATTCCACAGATTTGTCTTCTCGTAAGAGGTCTCCTTCCCACCAATTGTATATCTCAATTTTTATTGCTGTTTCTTCGGTATTGAAATCTCTATCAAAATAAAAAACTTTTCTGTGTGGATCTGAAGAATATGTAGTAGGGTCACTTTCTTGATCGTATCTGGGTATGTGCGCACTTATCTTATCCTTACCTCTGACTACTGAAGGTCCATTAAATGTCAGCTTTCTTATAGGAATTTCTATGTCTCTTGGAAATACCTCTAATATTAAATGGTTACTGTCTCCAGTTTCATAACGGGGAGATTTTCCCCCGAAAACCATCTCCGATAGAGGGGTGTGTGAATTTGATCTCGGTCGAGAATAGACTCTTTGAACATAGAAATCTTCTTGGACCACTAATTCGTTTAAAGGTTTTGATATGGCTTCTAATTCTTCTAGTCTCTCGGTTGTTTTTTCTAATAATTTTCTTGCAATATCTTCTATATTAACTCTATATTTAATGATTGATTATAGTATAAAAGTATTTATGTTTTTTTAGCATCTAAAGAGTTTTAAAGGTTGGAATGTTGAGAGAGTTATGAAAAGAGGTTATGAGATTTTTGGGGTTAGTATGTTGGCTGTTTCTTGTTCGTTGGGAGGGTTTATTGGTGGAGTAGAGTATACAATTAATAATATGGCAAGTATATTTTCTGATAAGGGTGTTGTGTCAGAGAGGGATGTGGTTCCGATTTCTGTTTCGTATGATCCTCTTGTTGAACCTAGTGGTAAGTTGGAAGGTAAGATTGGTTTTATTAAGTTGAATGGGCCAGATAGAAGGAAGTTAATTGAGATGGCGGTGAATAGAAATTATAAGGATTTCAGATGTACTTTGGATAGTGTTGATGGTGTAGAATATAGTATTGTTAATGATAATGGTGTTTGGTATCTTGAGGAGATTAATGAGGTTGATGGGAAGTTGGTGGGGAATTGAGATAGCCAGCAATAACTTTAAAAACCTATTTTTTCTAGAGAATTTATGAAAGGACGAGTAGTACAGTTTAGGAGAAGTAGGAAGAGAATACATGAAAGGCACTTTGTGTTAGATGTAGATGCGAAAAGTAAGGAGGAGGCTGGGAAGTTTGTGGGGAAGGATGTTGTTTGGGCGAGTCCTGGAGGGAAGGAGATTAAGGGGAAGATAAGTAGTGCTCATGGGAATAAAGGAATGGTGAGGGCGATATTTGAGAAAGGGTTGCCTGGTCAGTCAAGGAATGACGAGGTGGAGGTTAAGTAGGATGGGAGATATTTATAATGCTGTTTTTGGGGATGCGATTGATAACGCTAAAAGTACTATGCTTAGGGGGCTTGATCTTAAAATCTCTGAAGGGGACTATCATTCAGATACTACAATGAAGTATCAAGGACCTGATTCTGTCTATAGTAGAAATTTTGAAGAATATGGAAAACCTGGCCAGAGGGTTGATTTGAGTAGTAGTGGATTAAAAAATACTAATAATAGATATGGAGAGCATAGTATTGCATTGTAATAAAATGAGTTATGAATCTTATCAACCTGGGAATGGAATAAATGTTTATAGTTGTTTTGGGAATAGTTGTTCAAAAACTAGTTATAATCAGATTAATCAGAATGATAGATCATATCCGTTTATTCAACCTGGGAATTTGGGCGATTATAAATAAACTGAGATCAAAAAAATAAAATGGCAGTAACAAGAAAAGCATTGTCGTATTCGAAAAGGAAACCTGTTGTGAATACTCGGAAGTCTAAGAAGCAACAGAAGAGTTTTATTAAGGCGGTTCCGCCTCAGAAGATTGTTAAGTTTAATATGGGGGATATAAAAGGGTTTGAGGATGGGAAGTATAAGATTAAGATGATGCTTAGTGCTGGGGAGAATGTTCAGATTCGTGATCTTGCTCTTGAGGCTGTGAGGCAGACGATTCATAAAGATATGACTAAGTTGTTGACTCAGAAGAATTATTTTTTTAGATGTAATGTTTATCCACATAATGTTATTAGGAATAATAGGATTTTTTCGGGTGGGAGTAAGGGAGAGAGGATTCAGACTGGAATGAAGAATAGTTTTGGAAGTCCTGAGGGTCGGACTGCGGTGGTTAAGAAAGGTAGGCCGGTTTTTACTGTTTATTTTAATGGGGATGAGAATGTTCCAAAAGTTCGTAGGTTTTTTAGTAAGGCGAAGCCGAAACTTCCGGGGAAGACGTTGATTGGGTTTGAAGGGGTTAAGTGAGAAAAGGTTTTTAGTCAATAGATTAGGAATTTATATTTATCTTTTTAAATAGAGTTCATAAAGAAAATCAATTGGTACAAAATCTTTGTCAGATATATCTTTTGATAAAAGAGTATTATCCAGCATTTTTTTGAATGTTGCAGCTTTATCTGAGTTGTTTAAGTCTATTCTTTTATTTGGAGAATGTCCGGGGACTGTTATATCAATATAACCCTCTCCATTATTTTTTACTAGATCGATAACTGTTCCGGGTGGAAATTCATATACATTTCTTTCTTTTCCAAAAGATTTGACGGTTCCTATTTTTGGGCTTTTTAGAGATGTTTTGAATAATTCTAGTAATTTGACTTTGTCGGCTTCAGTGAATCTTATATCGTCTTCGGGACCTTGAGAATATTCATTTACATTATCTGCATTATTTATGAATCCATCGGAAATATCACTGTATTGTTTTGACATGTCTTCGTTGTTTATAGGGCCTGGGTGATAAAATGGAACCTCTTCAAGTACTGTTGTGATCGAACTTTTAAATGAAACTATAGTTGTGATAAGACGCTTCTTAGTTTTGAATCAGCTTTGATGAATTCATCTTCGCTAAAATCTACAAAATCTTTCAAACATGGTTTGAGCCATATGATTTCTAGATTGGTTTCCATTATTAATAGAAAGCTTATAGAGTTTTAAATGTTGATAAAAAAATCCCTCGGGCGACTCAGGAATTATGGATTCCTGATCCTTCGATCCTTACGGATCTTCAGGGATTCGAACTTTAATTTGCTCTGCAAATTGCTGATCGATGATCTTGTCAGAGGGGTTATATCGCTTCGCGATATAATAAATCCCTCGGGCGAGATTCGAACTTGCTTCAAGCGGTCTACAGCCGCCTGTAATAACCATTATACTACCGAGGGATGATTAGAGTAGAAAATTAATGTTTTTAAAGTTTGGGTATGTTGAGATAAGGAATTAATTATCCGGCTCATTGATATAAAAACTCCGGTTAGATGTTACTTCTTTTAGTTTGCCTTCTTTCTCATAAGTAGCTATTGCACTTGGGAGTTCAAATTTTCCAACCACTCCAATCTTTGAATAAATAATATAGGTAAATATTCTAGACTCGCCCTTACTTAATGAATGAATATTATATTCTAATCTTCTGTTTTTTAGGTCGATGTTTGAGGGAGGGATTGCTCCGAATTTTTCGTAGAGTTTTACTAGATGAGGGAGTTTGTCGGTTATTTTGATGTGTTCTATGTAGTTTGTTGCTTTGGCTATGATTGATATTTTAAGGGCGAACTGGCCTCCTTTTGTTTTTACGAAGCTGACTTTCTTTTTTAATTCTAGATTTGAGTAGATGGATTTTCGGATGATGATGATTCCTATGATTATTAGTAAGATTATTATTAGAGGGAAGAACCAATTTGTTTTTGTTATTATTTTTAGTTCTTCGTTTGGAATTAGTTCTTTTTCCCAGATGTAGATTCTGGTTAGGCCTTGGGTTTTGGTGTTTGTTGGGGGAATGTTGTATGTTGTGAATAAATAAGATAATAGGTTTTTTTCTAATCTTATGTTGATTGATTTCTTTATGTTTCCTAGATTTTTCTTGCTTATTTCTATTCTTTTTACTAAGAATCCTTCTTCTTCTCTAAGGGTTTCGATGTTTTCTTGTTCGAGGAAATTTATTTGGGATTCTATGTTTGCATTATTGTTTTGTAGATTTATTCTTGTGTTTAATAAATATTTTCCGGAAGTTAGTAATTTTGTTTTTTCTTTGTTTAAATTTATTTCTAGATCTATGCTTTTTTTTGGTTTTAGGTTTATGGTTTGTTCTTTGTTAAAAAAGGCTGATTCGAAGTTTAGAGAGAGGTCTTTTATTTCTAAATTGAGGTTGTTTTTTATGGTGATTGTGATTTTTTCTGATTTGGGGCTTATCTCATCAGGTGATATTGCGATCATTGATTCGATTCCGATTATTTTTATTGATAATGATTCTTCTTGTATATCATTTTCTGAATCTCTTATTTTGTAGATAAAATTTAGGGGTAGTTCTCTTTTAGATAATAGAGAGGGTTGTGGCATTATTTCTACAATTATCTTCTTTGTTTCTTCGGACTCTATTCTGAAGTTGTCCGGAGTTATGTCTACGCCGACTAAGGAATAGATCTCGAATCTGTCGGAATCTCCGAGGTTTTCTATGGTTAGTTCATAGGTTGCTGGTTCGTTAATTTCTGCTATGACGCTTGGTTGGATTGGAGTGCTTGAGACTTCTAGGTTTGTTGCTAGAATTAAAGGTAATAAAAATATTATTAAGAGTAAAACTATGCTTGAAAGGGTAACCTGTTTTTTCATGGAGGATTATATGTTGGAGAATTTATAAGGATGTAGGTGGGGGGGTATATATTACCAATTATGTTGGCCTTCGATTGCTAGATAAGATTTCATAATTGAGATTATCTCGTTTATTTTTTCAGATAGTTCTTCTTCGTGTTCTTCTATTCTTGATCTTATGATATGTTTGTCATAAATTTCCCTGAGTTTTTTCATAAATGTGTTGTCCCATTCACTATCCGGATCCTTTATTAATGCTGCGTCGAATTTTATTTCTAGTGATCCGGATTCTGTAGATATTTCTTGTCCGTCCTTTTTTATTTTTATTTTCTTCATTCCCAAAATCAAATATCCTATTTTTATTTTGAATTGGAGATATGTTGATACGTTTTTTGTAGCTTCCCAGTCAATATGAATGTCTTTTGCATCTCCTTTGTTAACTTCTTCATATTTTGATTCGAATACATTAAAACCTTCATCCATAAAAACTCCAAATAAAAATTCATAGAAATCTTTGAAACCAAAGGGGCCTTGATGTTTCACCTTACCTTTGAATACATTATCTTTTTCTGCCATGTTTTTATCCTGACTGGCCTTCAACTGCTAAGAACGACTTTGCTTGATTTGCAACTTCTATTGTTTCTTCCCAGACTTTTATTCCGTAATCATCCACCCTAGATTTTATTATGTATCTGTCGTAGACTCCTCTTAGGAATTTCCAGAAAGGGTTATTTTCCCATCTGTTCTCCCAATCTTTGATTAAAAAGGCGTCGAATCTTAATTCCATGGTTCCGTTATCCATAGTTAACTCTTCTCCTTCTTTCTTAACCTTCATTTTTTTCATCCCGTAGATAAACCAGTGAACTTTGATTTCAAATTTGAAATAATCCGAGACTTCTTTTGTTGCGGACCAGATTATCTCTAAGTCTTTTGACTCTCCTTTCATTTTTTCCACGTATTTTGATTCTATAATATCATAATTCTCGTCAACTAGATAGTCGTATAAGAATTCGTAGAAATCTTTGAAGTTGAAAATTCCCGATTGCTTTACATTGCCTTTGTATACCTTATCTTTTTCTGACATTTTGACTCTTTTTAATATGAAGGATGAGGTGTATTTAAAAGTTTTTGTGTCGCCTTGTTAATTATTCCTACATTGATCACAGAGTAATTGTCCGTTTAGATTATATAAGAGATCGAGTTTTTCGCATTTGTCACAGATGCCTTCTTTCATCATGTTTCCGACTTCTTTTTGTTCGAAGCCTTCTCTTGCTAGTTCGAATAATTCGGGTTGTATTCTTAGGATGTCTTTTAGAGTTAGGATTCCGATTACTTGTTTTTTTATTACAACTGGGAGTCTTCGGTATTTTGATTTCCTCATGGTTCTTACTGCGTCGTAAATATCTGCTGAAGGTCTTATCGTGGTTATTTTTCTTGTTGAGATGTCCATTACTTTTACGTCTGATAAATCTCTTTTTTTGCTTAAGGCCCACATTACGTCTTTTTCGGTTATGATTCCTTTTAAGGTTCCTTTTTCTTCTATGATTAAAGAGCCTACGCGTTTCTTGACCATTAAGTCTACGGCGGCTAAGAGCGATGTTTCGGGTTTTACTGAGATGAAATTTCTGGCCATGACGTCTCCTGCTTTGATTCCGGTTTGTATGTTGGATTTCATGGTAAGGGGATGGTTTTTGAGGTTTTATATTTAGTTGTATGAGGAGATGTATGGTTCAATGTGTATAATGCAGAATATATATTTACATTCAAGAATGTTTAAAAGCTGAATTACTAGTTAATAATATGAATTTGAATCGAGCTTTGGATAGTATTGCGGTGAAGAGAAGATATAGTAAGTATAGAGGTGAGAGGGTTGGTAGAGTTGTGAAGGATTTTTGTGATGGTTTTTATAAGAGGGGCGAGGTTGTTTTGTTTAGGAGGGATGGTGATGGGTTTTTTAGTGTTGAGAAGCCGTTGTCGATTTGGGAGATGAGGAGGGAGAAGAGGAAAGGGTCGGTGGTGAGTTCGGTGGGGTTGGTGTGTGGGGTTCCGAAGGGGTATGTGGGGAGAGTGAGGAGAAGATGAGTAGGATAATATCAACAGTAAGGGTTGGTAAGAATAATCTAATTGATCATGAAGGAGATTTAGATTCTGATAGAAGAATAATTTCTGTTAATGGGCTTGAGGATTGGGCTGGAGATGGGGTAGATTCTTATGTTAATGAATTCTGTGAAACTCATTTACTGAGCAATTATGATGATATTGTGAAGACGAATAAAGGAGATGAATTTAGAGCTATCTTGAAGGGCGGATCTACTCATATTAATGATAGAGGGAGTTTAGTTGCAGAAGGTAGAGAAATAGATTATGGAAGGAGATTGGGGTTTGAGTTTCAAGGTGATGTTGAGGGATATGTTGAATTTTTCTCTGATATATCTTACAGAGAGTTTAGATCTGATTGTTATGAATATGAGATTTACTTAAAAATTGGGGATTTTCTTGCACGTTTTAAATTGGAGCCTAGTGAGGAATAAGATGGACAAACAACCTATATATATTTTACCAGAGAACATGGAAAGAACTATGGGAAAGGATGCGCAGAGAAATAATATATTGGCTGCTAAATTGGTTTCGGATGCGGTGAAAACTACGCTAGGTCCTAAGGGTATGGATAAGATGTTGGTTGATGGGGTTGGAGATATTACGGTTACTAATGATGGGGTTACGATACTTGAGAAGATGGAGATTGAACATCCTGCGGCTAAGATGATGGTTGAGATTTCTAAGACTCAGGAAGAGGAAGTTGGGGATGGGACTA
>CAZOQD010000024.1:0-8570 GCA_964581925.1 Candidatus Woesearchaeota archaeon | reverse complement strand
GAATTGGATTTTGTTAGTATGTTATGGATTTTGTTTAGTTCTGATAGGGAGTCGACGTTGATTAGGAATTTGTTTTTTATTGCTAGTTTTAATTCTTCTTGGGTTTTGGCTGGGCCGTTGAAGATTAATTGTTTTTTTTGGGTTTCTTGGATTTCTTTTAGAGATGTTACTTCGAAGTGTGAGCCTATGGTTGAAAGGTCTTTTAGTAGTTGATAGTGGGAGTTTGTTTTTACGGAGTAGGCGATTATATGGTTTTTTAGGTGTTTGGTTGCTAAATTGTTTAGGTTTTGGTAGTTTGTTTTTAGTTGGGTTGGGTTGTATAGGAAGTGGGGGGTTGGTTGGTTCATTATTTAGTTAGTTGTCGATTCTTTTATAAAGGTTTCTTTTTTGTGTTTGTTATGTATAATTTTGAGAATTCGAAGAAGAATATTCTTGGGAAGGAAGATAAGAGTAGTATTGGTGAGGTTGATAGTAGGATAGTTGGGTTGTGTGATGCTGTTAATTCTAGGGATGATATGTTTACGACTAGTTCGTGTAGTGGGAGGGTTGTTTTGATTAGGGATGCTGAGAAGAAAGGGAAGGGGATGTTTTTGTTTCGGTCGCATGAGTTGATTTCGTTTGAGGGGTTGAAATCTGAAGTTGAAAGGGTTGCTTCGGAAAATAGTGATGGGTTGGTTATGTTTAAGCAGGAGCCTTGTTTACTTGTTGTTTCGTGTAAGGATGATGAGGTTCGGGATTGGTTGTTTGGGATTGCTAGGAATAACGGGTGGAAGAAAAGTGGGGTGATGGGGGGGAAGAAGAGGTTGGTTGAGTTGATGTCGACAGGTATGCTTGAGTTTCCGGTTGTTAAGGGTGGGAAGATTTTGGTTGATGATTCTTTTTTGAAGGTTGTGGTTGAGAGGGCGAATAGGAATCTTGTTCGGAGTTGGGAGAGGATTGGGAAGTTGAAGGGGATGATAGAGGGGTTGGATGGGTGAATTGAGGGTTAGTTATCACATAAAAATTTATAAAGAAAAAAGAACTAGATATATTATAAAAAGTGGAGATTAAAATTCACTAGTTAATTAAATGACAAGAATTACAAAGTCATTTATTCATAATCAATTTTATCATGGGGGTGATCGAATTGAATAAAGAGGTGATCTCTTATTTCTGTACTTAGTTGAACTTTAAGTTCTAATGTATGAAGCATGGCTGATATATAAATGTATTGGTGAGTTTTGTATAAAGACAAACGAATAGATGTAAGGAGGAATAAAAAGAAGAGAAAATGGTTTTAGATTTTGCGAAAGAGGCGATCGATAATTTGGATAGTCATAGTATTAACTTTGACGAGCTGAAGGCAGGTAAGGCTAATATTAAGGTATTTGGTGTTGGTGGGGCTGGTGGGAATGCGGTGACTTGGCTTTTTAATAAGGGTATTAATGGAGCTGGAGTTTATGCTGCGAATACTGATGCTTTGCACTTGAGTATTACTAAGGCTGATGAGAAAATTCTTATTGGAAAGGAGTTGACTCGAGGTTTAGGTGCTGGAGGTAAGTCTGAAGTTGGAAGAGAGGCTGCTAAAGAATCTATTTCTGAGCTTAAGAGAGCTGTAAGCGGAAGTGATATGACGTTTATCATTAGTGGTATGGGTGGAGGAACTGGAACTGGAGCATGTCCTGTAATTGCACAGATGGCTAAGGAAGCTGGTGCTGTTGTAATTGGGGTTGTGACTATGCCTTTCGAATGCGAGAAAGCTAGAATTGATAAAGCTGAATTTGGTTTGCAAGAACTTAGGGATCATGTTGATACCGCTATTGTTATTGATAATAATAGGTTGGTTGATATTGCTGGTCAGTTGCCTATTCAACAGGCCTTTGCTGTGGCTGATGAGTTAATTAGTACGATGATTAAAGGAATTGTTGAGACGATTACTTTGCCGAGTTTGATTAATTTGGACTATGCTGATGTTAGTACGATTATGAAAAAGGGCGAGGTTGCTGTTATTGGTATTGGTGAGGCTGATTCGAGTGATAGAGTAAATGAGGCCGTTAGACAGGCTCTTACACATCCATTGTTAGACGTGGATTATAGAGGTGCTAGCGGAGCTTTGATACATATTACTTGTGGGCCAGATATGAAACTTGAGGAATTTAGTCAAGTTGGTAAGTTGATTACCGAGAATATTGCGGCAGAGGCTCAGGTTATTATTGGTGCCAGAATTAACAAAGACTTTGAAGGCAAGGTTCGAGTTATTACAATAATGACTGGAGTTAATAGCCCGTATATTTTAGGTAAACAGAGAATTCAAGATCTTGAAGTAGCTAGTCATTCAGAGTTCAACGAACTGGGAATAGATGTTGTTAGATAATAGATAGTTAAGGGGAAGTCCATGTCTTATTTTTATGCCCTCTCGCCTGAAGAATGTGAGGGGGTTTTTGTTTTTATTTTTTATAAGTAGTTGAAATGTTTGGGAAAGTATAATACATATGTTTAAAAGAGGAGTTTTCGATTTTTATGTATGAGTGAGGTTTTTGATAAAGAAGAAGTTCGGAAGAGTCTGGAGATGGCTAAGGAAGTTGAGTTGCAACCGTTTGAGCAAGCTGTGGCGCGGATGGCTAGGGAGGAGGGGGGGATTGATTTGGATGATAGAGATATAGTTGCGATTCATAGAGTTTGTAATTTATGTGATGAGATTTTGAGGAAGCAGTTTAATGGTGGGAAGGATGGTTGATAGTAGTGAAGAACAAGATGTTATAGATAGGATTTATGATAAAATTGATGAGATGATGAGGGAGGGCCAATTTAAAGAGCTAGATGATTTTTTTGGAGAGGATTTGGATGTTGCTAGACAAGAGGGGTATGTTCTTCTTAGTTATTTAACTGCATCCTTACCTGCTAAGTTTAAACTTCCTGAAAGGAATAGGTTATATGAAGAATTAGTTAAAAGGGATTACTTTCAAGAAGAACTTTCTGGATTGGATTGAAATTATAAAAAATTATTTTATTAAAGTTACATATCTCCTCTTCTTAGTTTCTTTAGAGGTTTGTAGAATCTGTTTCCGTATGCGTTGAAGAATAGACGACCGGTTAGTTCTGGTTTTTTTCTTTGTTTTGATATTGTTTTGTCTCCGTCCATTTTATATCCGAAGGTCATGACTAGTTCTATTTCTCCGGGGGAATTTATTGCGTTTTCTATTGTTGCTTCTGAGAAGGCTCCGATCCAGCTTCCTGAGAGGCCTAGTGAGTTTGCTTTTAGTAATATTATTTGTGCTGCGGCTCCGGCATGGTGCTTGATGTATTTTTTTGCACGTTTGTCGAAGAGTCTTTTTGCTTGGGTGTCTTTAGAGGTCATTACGATGACGTAGGGCGCTTTTTCGATGTATCTTTGTTGGCATCCTTCGGCTATGTCTTTTATTATGTCTGGATCGTCTACTATTGTGAATGATAGGATGTGGATGTTGCCGTGTGTGAATGCTTGGTTTGCAGTTTCTACGAGTTCTACGATGTCTTCTATAGGGGGTTTCTCGTTTGTGTATTTTCTTATTTGGACTGTGTTTATTATTGCTTCGTCGAGTTCCATTTTTATAGAAGGGGAAGGGGTTATAAAAAGGTTTTGTGGGATTTATTTATCGCTTCGCTACAGGCTTGCGCTCTGTAGCTTCGCTTGATTTATTGGTAGTGGTAATGTAAATATTTGAGATATGTAAGTGTTCTTTTAATCTGAGAAGTTTTTAGAAAAACGTCCCGGGCTGGACTCGAACCAACGACAACGCGATTAACAGTCGCGCGCTCTACCAACTGAGCTACCGGGACACCTAGTAATTTTAGAGAGAAATGGTATTTAAATTTATTCATTTGCTAGTTTAGTTTTCTGATAATGGTTCTTCTTGGTTTTTCTTTTTTCTGTGTCTTTCTAGTCTGCCGTAGACGTGGCCTTGTTTGCTTCCTTGGACTAAGGAAGTGATTGATTGGATTGCGTCGTCCATTTCTTCGGCTGGACCGATGATTCCGATTTGGTTGTCATGTAAGGAGAGGTTGCAGTTGGTTAGGTTGCTTAGGGTTTTGAGGGTTCTTCCATGGGTTCCGATGATTCTTGCTCTGACTCTTTCTAAGTCGTTTCTTTTTGTTATGTCTTTTATGTTTAGGGTTTGTAAGATAATGAGTTCGTTTTTTAGTTCTAGTGCTGAGTGGGCTGAGAAACCTAGGTTGATGGCTTGTAGAACTTCTAGGGCTATGAATTCTTTGTCTGCTTTTCCTGTTGCGAAGACGTTTTTACCTTTATTGGTTAGTTTGATGTTTAGTTCTGTTTCTATTCTTTTCTTGTTTGTTATAACTTCTTTGAGGTTTTCGACGTATATTTCTTGTACCATGGTTAGTAGAATTGATGAGGGTTTATATTTTTTGTTGTTAGAAGTATTTGCTTGATTCTTCTACTAAACTTTGTTTTTTATCATATGCTGATCTGTAGGCTTGGAGTTCAATAGGTGAAAGTCTTTTTCCTAATGCGTTTATTCCTAAGGGCCCTCTTTGTTCTTGATTTTGTTCTTCTGTAAGAATGATTCCTGCTAATTCGCCTATTTCTTTTGATGATGCCTTTCTTTTTAGATTATTGATATATGTTAAAAGGAACATACTGAAAGCTCTTCTAGAATAATTATTCTTACTGGAGGGAGATTCTACTTCGTCCATTTTGGTGATTTAGAATAGTTGAATGGGTTAATAAGTCTTGTTGTTTGTTAAAACTCGCTAGAAACTTCTTTGATGAATCCTTTCTTTTTTAGCCAGTCTATTGCTGCTGGGGTGTATTTGAATAGGATGTCGCCTTTTTTGTCTCCTTCGAATTCCCAGGGTTTTACTATTACTGTGTCGCCGGGTCTTATCCAAAGTCTTCTTCTTAGAGCTCCTGGGATTCTGCAGTTTCGTTCTTTGTCGTCTAGGCATTTGACTATCATTCGGTTTCCTCCGACTCGTTGTTCGACCATTCCTATGACTTCGCCTTGTCTGGGGGTTCTGACTCTGACTACTTCTGTTGAGATTGCAGGACGTGGGGCGTTTTTCTTTGATTTGTCTTTTGGTTTTGGTTTTTTGATGTACATGGTAATGTGTAAGATGTTTGGTATATAAGTGTTGGGTTATGAAAATATGTGAAAGTTAGTTTTTTGATTTAAATTGTTTTATTATATCCATAACTATGTAGTAGTTACAAATAGAAAAGTTTAAATATGGGCTTAGAGCTGATAATACCAGAATGACATTAACAGATATTATAGCAGAAGCTGGAAATTTTGGAAAGAAGATTATTGTAGTTGAGACTTTGCCTGAAGATTCTTCTCGATATGAGGCTCAGAGATCTATGGTTAATAGAGAATTGAGAGAAGTTAGTGGTAGAAATATTACATTAGAGACTTTTACTCCTAAACAATTTGACGTTGAATCAGTGGATTCAAGAAATTCTGTAGTTTTAATAAATGGTAATGGGGCTACGGTTAATGGCAAGAGTGGAGGGGTATTATTGCCTTATGTTCTTCAGGCTGTAAATCTTTCTTTAGGTATCAAGGACGTTAATACCGATATTAACCCTTTAATACTTTATAACGGTGGAGATAGTAAGCTAGTTGATAGAGCTATGATGCAAGTCTTGGGAACTTTATTGGGAAGAGATAAAACTAAAGAACTTGAAGGATCATTTAGAGATTTAAGCTTTTCTGGAAGTGTGATTGATAGATTGCACTCTCAACTTGGTTCTTATAAACATAGTATAGGGGCTAGGAGAAATTCAATATTTTTGGATGATTTGTCTGATAGATTTATGAAGGGCTGTTTACAATCTACTGAAGAAAAAACATTTTTACTAGTAACTGGGCAAGAGGATTATAATAGCAATGGTAAGTTTGATTTTGTAGGTCCAAATGTAGATTTTGATGGAATTGACCTTAATAGGTATAATTTAGTTGTAATTGATAATAATGATACTTTAAATGGAAAAGAGTCGAGACTTGGATCTGGTGTAGATACTTTAGAAAGTGTGTCTAATAGTTTGGTTGGGGCTGGGTTGAATATACATTTAATATATCAAACGGCACATCCGTTATCTGACTTTTCAAGAGTGGAAAGGGATAGAGTTTTGTCTTTTCCAAATACTTCCTTTATGCCTAAGAATTGTGCTCCTAAGATTTCTAGAAGTAAAAAAGTTGCTTTAAAGGAGATTGTGATTGGCGAAGCGTTAGCGTCAATTGAATCAATTGCAAGATATTTTGTAAAAATTGAAAGGGTTGGAGAAGAAGGGTTTATTAAAAGTGGAAAAAATAGATTTATTACTTTTAGTAGGGCGGTTCCAATTGAGATTGATGGCGATGAGTACAAGGATCGGAGGATGTTTGAAGCTGGTGTCGAAGATAATCCTGTGAACTATAAGATGTATGTATTGTCCTTATTTCATACTCATTTGAAGGATAGACTGGAGGATAGCAGGTTAAAACAGGTTGGGAAAGATTATTTTGATTTTGGTGATGTTAGCGATACTATTTCTGGGGCTATTCCCGAATTTTCTGAGAGAATTGAGTCTTTAAGAGAGGATTATGGCCGAATTGTTGATCATCATAAATTGTTAGAACCTAGGGTAATGGCTCATAATGATGCAAAATGGGATAATTGGTTTAATGGAGTTATTCTTGGCGATTATGGAAGTGTAAGTCCTGGAAGGGAATATAAGGACCTGGCTAGGGCTTTGCTTGATCCGACTGATGGATTTGATGGTTTGCTGAATATAGATAATACGGGGGTTGCTGTTAGAGATTATATTGCTTTAAGGAGAAAAGTTGATCGAGATTTTGATGATAGTGGGGAAGATTTAAAAGATAATGTTTATGGGGCTCTCGTAATTGAGTCCTTAAGAATTGCTAAATATAAGTCTGGAATGGATAGAGAATTAACTGATGGTTTGATAAAAGTTGCTGAAACTTATTCTAAGTTAGTTAGAAGTTAATTATTTTAATTCTAGATCTGTTAATCCAAATAAACTAATGGATGATAGATGAATTAGTCTGACTATTTCCCCAGCGTGATAGAGGATGATATTTTCGTTTCCTTTTGAGACTCTAAGTGCGTTGTATATTGAAGAATAAATGATTTTGTCTTTTGATATGCTTATTTCATTTGCGATAGTTAAATCTTTTTTATAAAAGGAATCACTTAATAGATTGAATAAATTTGGAAGATCTGAAATTATGTTTATAGTTTTGTTTGATAATATAATTGATTTTTGAGATGAGAGTGATTTGTACATATAAAAGTAGGCGTGATATATTAATGAAAGGCGTGAAACTAGAATTAGGAGTAAATAGGAGTTTTTTGAATCTGGAATTTTGTTTTTGATAATTAATCTTCTGCAGAAGTTTGTGTATGTGTCAATAAGATCTTTTGATTCTTGATATTTTCTTAGATTATTGAATTTGTTATTTAGTATGTCTGAGATAATTTGAGGTGATTCGTCCTGGATAGTGAAAAATATTTTTCTTAGAATGGTTGAAAATTTATTCTCTGAAGGTTCGGCTATATTTTCTATAATACATTTGTTATCTTCTATTTTTACTACTTCAAACCCTAGTAAGGTGGCTCTTGTTATATTTTTTATGATTAATAATTGTTCTTTAGAGTTATATGATAGGACTATTTGATCGTATCCTTTTCTATATGTTTGGAATAGTATATTTCTTATGGTTCTTTCGTTGTAGTCATTAATGTCTAATTCTATAGAAGACAGAATTTTTTTAGCTTCTTTAGGGAGAGAGATTATTAATGAATTATCTTCTTCAAGGATTTCCAGGTCTGAGTTGTCTTTAATTTCTAGTTCTCTGATCCACTTTATTGGTAGAGTAAGTGTATAAGAGTTGTTTCCTTGTTTAATAATTTTTCTTCTCATATTTATTTGAATATTTTGGGATATATAAATATTACTATTTTTATTAGATATTAATATGTTTTATATTTATTATATCGAATAAATATAAAATGATTTCTTGTTTAGCCTAAATTGTAGGAGTAAAAATGAAACTAGAAAAAATATTGATAGTAAATGATGATATGAATGACATATTGGCTATGAAAGAGAGATTGCCGGAAGGTGTAGATGTAGTGGCTTCTAGTCAATGGCGAGCGCGATCGTTATCAGATTTGTCTTCTTATGGATTAATAGTTATTGATAATGATGCTAATGAATTGAAGGAGTCAAAAGGAAAAGATACTCTTGAGGAAATTAGGAATAAAGATCAAAATATTCCAATTGTTTATACTAGTTTTCAGACTGGATGGGTAGATGGAAAAGTGTATCAGACTAATGGTGTTGAAGTTGTGAGAACTGATCAAGCTATTGATAAAATTGGAGATAAATTTAAACTTGATGTTAAAGATTCAGTTACTGCAGAGGGGCCTGAATCTGAAACTAATATCCTCTTAACATATAATCGAGTTGAGGGTTATGAGGCCGGTGTTTATTCAAATGGGAAATTGTTGATATTATCCTATGATAAAAATGCTGGAATAAGGGCTAGAAAAGTGATTGGAGAGAATCTTGAGACTTTATATGG